>JALOBY010000006.1 GCA_023228045.1 Endomicrobiales bacterium
CATCGTGGTCTTTCTGAAAATCATAAAATTAGTTACTTAAAATGGTTTTGCTACTTCAAAACTATCAAAAATAGCAACACTTTTTGAGTATTATGCCCGGAATGACAGACTTTATGGATTGCGGTTGGAATTTATACCCGAGAGTCGTGGTCGGGTACCGCAATGACATCAAAGACATCCTGGAGTTATAGAGGATGTCTATTTTTGGCAGCACAGAAAAGTAAAATACCCGTTGAAACAGCCGCATTTAACGACTCAACATTGTCTATAGGAATTGCAAGTGTTTTTTTGCAATATTTTTTTATATCGTCTGATATTCCTGAGCCCTCGCTACCTATTGCAAGAATGTATTCGTTCGGCCACGAATAATCTATAACACTTTCACCGCTTGCATCCGCGACTATTATAAAATGTTCCGATAAATTGGAGGCACTTTCTAACTCAAAAAATTCCGCATCTAACACAGCACCAGCTGATGCACGAGCTGCCTTTGGCGAAAATGGGTCAGCGCACTGGCCGAATAAAATAATTTTATTAAACCCAAAGGCAACGGCCGACCTTACAGCGGCACCGAGGTTACCTGGGTCTTGCACTGAGTCAAGCAAAAGCATTTTGCCTTTTTGATGTACGGAAAACGGAGTTACTTTAAAGTCAAAAACCGCAAGTATGCCTTGGGTTGTTTGTGTGTCGCTTATTGATTTAAAAACCTCTGGGGTGGTTGTGTAGGTATTTTGTGCTAAATGAAGTGGTGGTTCTTTGCCGGCTTCAACAACTACTAAAATTGGTGTTTTTTGAAGATTTAAAAATTTAGGGCCTTCAAGAACAAACTTACCTTCAGCTCTGCGAAACTTTTTGTCAGTTAAAAGCTCACGCACATATTTTGCGGTCTGGTTATTTTTTGATTCTATATTTTTCATGGAGTTTATTATACAAAATGCCTTAGCAAATTGTTAAAAGATTATTTTGTAAATTGGCAGATGAGCATGAGGAAACCACAATTAATCCGTGTGGTGATCCAGATGTGTGTGCGTGTGAGAATGAACCTTGCCGTTATGCTTGTGGCTATGAATATGCAGGAGATTGTTTGCTGTAAGAAATTCATTATCAGAAAGGATTTGTTTCGGGGTTCCTGAGCGAATTATACTTTTAGTTTTATCAAAAACATACACGGTATCAGCTATTTCTGCCACTATATGCAAGTCGTGGGTAGCAGTAATAACTGTTTTACCTTTTGAGCCTGCTTCAATAATCATGTCAACTATGTGCCTTGAAGTATGCGGGTCAAGACCTGCGGTAGGCTCGTCCAGCAGGATAACTTCGGTATCCATGGAAAGCACTGAAGCTATGGCGGCCTTGCGTTTTTCCCCAACACTCAACTGATGCGGAGACCTGCCGAGTAGTTCCTTTATCTCAAGGAACTCAGACAGTTTTGAAAGTCGTACTTTAATTTCTTCTTTCGAAACACCCAATTGTAACGGCCCAAAAATAATATCCTCTTCAACGGTCGGGCAAAACAACTGTGCGTCCGGGTTCTGAAACACAAGACCAACACTACTCCTGAAAAACTGAGAGAACTCTTCATCTGCAAAAATATCTTCACTAAACTTCCTGCCGTATGCAAATGCCTCACCTTTATCTGGAAATAGCAGTCCGTCAAGCAGGTTTAATATAGTTGATTTCCCGGTTCCATTAGCACCGATAAGTGCGATTTTTTCCCCAGCAAAAACTTTCATATTTATCGCTTTTAGTGCTTGAAATCTGCCCAAATAGGAATACGAAACATCTTTTAGTTCAAAAATAGGTTCGTTCATATACCAAAAATCCTTACTGGCCGTAGCAGTACATAAATTCCGGCAGAAATTACTATCACCACCGCAAGCCAAAACCAGTCTCCAATAGAGGTACTAAATTCATGCATTGATTTTGGTTCTCCGCGATAACCGCGGGAAAGCATGGCATTATACACCTGGTTGTTAAGCTGATAAGAACGCATCCATAAACTGGCTATGTTCCAGGTAACTATCTGGCGGCCTCGTTTATGATGCACATTCGTACCAACCCGACTTTTTACCGCTGTATGAGTCTGCTCCAGCATTTCAACAAAAAGATAAATATAGCGGTAACACATACCGAGAACCATAACAAACAATTGCGGAATTTTTACGGCACGCAGGACTTTCAGCAGTTCGTTGTGTTTTGTGGTAAGCGCAACTAAAATAACCAGTGACACCGATGTTATTACCCGCATCACAAAAAGCAATGCACCAGAAATTCCTTGCTGCGTAACAGCAATTCTGTAATTTCCTAATGAAAAACCCGCAACTTCATTACCAGGAGTAACAAAACTAAAAAGAGCCGGTATAGCAATAAATAACGAAAACAATGGGATAAAAAACCATGTCCTCTTAAGAAAAAAACTCATATTAATATGCGACAATTTTGCCGCCACAAGGCAAAGAACATAAAACCCAAACAAAACTGCTGTACTTTTAACAAACAAAAGCAACGCAACCAGCAGGAAAACGGTAATTACCTTAATCCTTGGGTCGCGCGCTTGCATAAGACCGGGAAGCCCCGCGGTTTCATCAGCATAAACTGACTCTTTCAGGAAAGAAAGAGCGCCCATTATAGAGCGCTCTATAAAACTGTGTTTTGGTTTTTTTTGCAAGCTAATTTTATTCCTTTTTTGTAAGAAGTTTTCCTATAAGCCACGCAAGTGCCGCGATAATGCAAATACCAACAACCGCCGAGAATATATAAGCCAAGCTTAAGTGCATTATACCTTTTTCTTCCCAGCCGTTAAAGGCATAATCTGGAAATGGGGCTTTCCACAACTCCGAAAGCTTCGCAAGCCCTTGAGGTACATATCCTGTCATCTTGCCTATTTCATCAACACCCCACTCACCCCATGCTGTCCCAGCTTTAAAGTGGTCAGGAAGAAGCAACCCCAAAGGTGAAAGAACTATCAATATTGCTATTCCAATCCAAAGTTTAGTTATTGTTTTCATAGTTTAATTCCCCTCGCACCCTATAAGAAGGGCCGGATCCTGTTTCTGTAAATATTTTATAACCAATGCAGTAACCAATGCCTCTACCAAGCCAAAAACCAGCAAATGCTCAGAACACATAGCTGTAACAGCGGTTCTAAGCCCATACGGACAGTATAATGTCTGTCCAGTTGCCGTGTGGTGCAAAAGTGGTTGAAGCCCAAACTCTATTCCGGCAATTAATGCCGCAACATTTATTCCTATATATGCCGCTATACCAGCAGCTATTACTCTTCTATTGGAATTAATTGGCGAACTTCCACTTATTATTCGGTAAACATAATAACCCACAAATGGCAACACAAAGGCCATATTAAAACAATTTGCCCCTATTGCGGTTATACCTCCATCGCCAAACATAAGTGCCTGTACAACAAGCGCTACGGTAATAGCTATGCATGCCGCCCATGGTCCTAGCAATATAGCAATCAGTACTCCACCCACCGCATGGCCTGTACTGCCACCCGGAATAGGCACATTAAACATCATAATTACAAAACTGAAAGCTGCCCCTATTGCAAGAAGCGGCACCTGCTTAACTTTTAATGTTTTCTTAACTATTTTTGAAGCGAAAGCCCAAATTGGGAGCATTACAACATAAAAGAATCCGCTTGTTACCGGCCCTAAATATCCGTCTGGGATATGCATTATTTTATCTCCTAAAAATTTAAATGATAACCAAATACAACATTATTTGATGCATCCTTAAAACTTTTTCCGAAACCAGCACTAACTATATTTTTTTCATTTAGTTTATACCTTAGCCCAACAAGCCAATTTGCAAAACCACTTTGAGAGGTACCATCATCATTTCCAAGAACCTCTCCAACAACATCAAATTTTTCAAGCGGGTACTCAATAGCGGCAGAGTAATTTGTAATACCGTTTATGGTTTCATCACCGCTTTGTAAATAACCAAGATTGCAATGAGTTATAAATGGTTTAAATTCGTATGAACATATTGCATTTAGCGCGTACGAACTCTCACCGCACTCGTTTGTATAAGATATTGCAAGCAAATCCTTTATTAGAGAAAACTTAAGTGAAAGTGCTGCTTCACCAAATCGTTCATTGCTAACAGGATCAATTTGATATGGGAATGATAAACCAAGGTCAAGCTTATCAGTTATTCCTTGCTTTAAGGAAATACCTGAAGTTATGTTGCGAATATCGCTATCTGAAAAAGCATTATTGTAGCCAACTTCAAGTTCATAATTACCAGTTCCAAGCACACCAGCATCATCTGTAGTCAGTGGGTGCGATGCAAAAGCACTAACTCCTGCAAAAGACAATAAAGCGACAATGAAAATCAAAATCAACATCTTACTTTTCACTTTTTTTCTCCTCCTTCATCGTTAATTTTTCGCAATCACAAAACAATTCGTGTTACGAATGTTTAGTATTGTAGCACAAAAATTAAAACTATGTCAACTAATCAATAAAAAATGAAAGATCCCTCCCCGCCTTTGGCGAGGTTCTATATGACAACTATAAAAGAATTAACTTGAAACAAACAGAAATAGAAGGTATTTTTTACAAGGCAAATTTAGGGGATTTATTTGTGTTTTGAGGATTTTGCCGCTGGAGAGGTGTGCGATGCTATTATTAACCCACAATTTGTTACACCTTTTTGGGCTCTTATTGTGTCGGTGAGTTTATTTATTAGTTCGGCATTGCCTTTTAAAACCAAAATTTCAAGGCAATTATTGTGATCAAGGTGCACATGCTGCGAGGATATAATTACATCACCGGCATCGTGTTGAATATCAATAATTTTGTTTACAAGGTCTCTTCTATGATGGTTATAAACCATGCTAAAAGCACCGGCAATATTACCTTTTAGCGAAGCAACCGATGAGAAAAGCAACTCTTGGCGCATTAAATCTTCTATGGCTTTTGAGCGGTTTGAATGCTTCCTTGCTTTGCTTAAGTGGTCAAAATCTTGAGCTAATTTTTTATCAATTGAAAGCCCAAATCTTACTTTTGACATTTATATATCCTTAACTCTGTTTTTTATGCATTATAATGCTTCTGCAATATCGTAAATAAGTTTTTCGGAATCCGCCCAGCCAAGGCAGGCATCGGTAATTGATTTGCCATACCCCTCAACTGATGCGTCTCTTAAGCCCTCTTCAATGTAACTTTCAATCATTAAACCTTTTACCATATTATGGATTTGGTCTGATTTTCTTCTGCTATGCATAACTTCTAAACAAATTCTGGGTTGTTCACTAAACTTTTTGCCTGAGTTGGCATGGTTTGCATCTACTATTATCGCACGGTTTTCAAGTGTTCTTTTAAGGTACATTTGACTTAAGAGCTGCAAATCTTCGTAATGATAATTTGGTATTGTTAAACCGTACTGGTTTACAGCTCCCCTGAGTATGCAATGAGCAAGTTCATTACCAGTAGTTTTAACTTCCCATGAGTTATAGGCAAATGTATGCGACAACTGCGCGGCTTGCACAGAGTTTAACATTACGGTAAGGTCGCCGCTGGTCGGGTTTTTCATTCCGCAAGGAATATCTAACCCGCTAACTGTTAAGCGGTGTTGTTGGTTTTCAACAGATCTTGCGCCTATTGCAACATAACTTAAAATATCTTCAAGGTACGGATAATTGCCCGGGTAAAGCATTTCATCGGCCGCGGTAAAGCCAGATTCTTTAATAACTCGTAAGTGCATTTTTCTAATAGCTGTTATGCCATTTACCATATTGGGTTCTTCTGTTGGGTCGGGTTGATGGGCCATTCCCTTGTAGCCCGCACCGGTTGTTCTTGGTTTGTTTGTGTAAACGCGCGGGATAAGAATGAGCTTGTCTAATACTTTTTCCTTAACCTTTGCAAGACGAACACAGTAGTCCACCAAAGCATCTTCGTTATCGGCAGAACACGGCCCAATTATCAAAATAAATTTCTGACTTTTGCGCTCAAATACATCTCGCACTTCTTTATCTATGCTTTTCTTTTTGGCCAATAATGCCTGAGGCAAAGGCATCTGACTAATTAAATCTTTTGGTGATGGCAATTCTCTTAAATATTTGAAACTCATTTTTTCTCCAATTGAAATTGATAAATTATAAGTAAGTGTTATTAAGCAAATACTTAGCGTAATCCCTAACCGACTCTTCAAGAGTCATAAACTTATGTTTACATCCCACTGCATTAACTTTATCCATATTGGCCTGGGTAAAGTATTGATACCGCTCTTTTATATTTTCGGGCATTTCTACATACTCAATTTTTGGCGTTTTATTAAGTGCACCAAAGACCGCATTAGCGATATCATTCCAACTTCTGGCCTTGCCAGTGCCTATGTTGTAAATACCGGTTTTAGAAGGGTTTTGAAAGAAAAAATTCATAACTTCAACAACATCTTTTATGTAAACAAAATCACGCAGTTGCTCGCCATCTGAGTATTCCTTTTTATACGATTTAAAAAGACGCATAACACCTTTGTCTTTTGCGTCCGGGAACATTTTGCAAACAACGCTTCTCATATCACCTTTGTGATATTCATTTGGACCAAACACATTGAAGAACTTAAAACCCGTTGTTTTATCTGCCAAGCCGTTTTGTAAAATCCACAAATCAAATATCTGCTTTGAAAAACCATAAACATTTAATGGCCGCAAATTATAAACTTTGCTATGCTCATCATCGTAGCCGTTTAAACCATCGCCATAAGTTGCGGCGGAAGACGCATAGAAAAAATTTGTTTTGTTTTTAATTGACCACTTTGCAAGATCTTTAGAAAATTCAAAATTGTTTTTTATAAAGTAATCACCATCGCAAAGCGTTGTAGAACTACAAGCGCCTATATGAATAACTTTTTTTGCCTTTGGCAACTTGCCGCTAAGCAAAAGCTTATGAAACTCTTCTTTTTGTAAATAATCGCTAAACTTTTTGCCAAGCAGGTTTTTCCATTTTTCACTGGAATCAAGGTTATCAACAACCATAATATCGGTAATACCAAGCTGATTTAGTTTCCACAAAAAACAACTGCCTATAAAACCAGCTCCGCCTGTAAGAATAATCATTTTTGCCTCCGTTTTCTGCGGTCTTGCTTACTTACTATTTTATTTTTGACTTCTTCTATAATCCAATGCGGCGTTGAGGCTCCCGCGGTTATGCCAACTGTTTTTACCCCAACAAACCACTGTGGTTTTATTTCGTTTTGCGTTTCTATCCATTTAGTTTTTACTATTTCAGAAGCAATTTCATAAAGGCGCCTTGTGTTGCCCGAGTTTTTACCGCCAACAACTATAAGCAAATCAACTTTTCTTGCCAATTTTCTTGCGCTTTCCTGTCTGTCGATAGTGGCACGGCAAATTGTGTTATGTATTTTCGCGTTTGGACTATATTTTTTTATGCACTCAACAATTTCTTTAAAATTATATGGGTCTTGCGTTGTTTGGCTTATTACGCCAATTTTATCTTTTAGTTTAATTTTTTTTACTTCTGCAGCATTTTCAACAACCCTGCAAAACTTTCCACCGTAAGATGTTAGCGCTTTTACTTCTGGATGCTCTCTATCACCTGCAATAATAACCTGATACCCTTTATCGGAGAGGTCTTTTACAACCTCTTGCGCTCTCTTAACAAACGGGCAAGTGGCATCTACAAGTTTTACACCTTTTGCTTTTATCTTTTCAGCCAGACCGTCAGGAATACCATGCGTTCTTATAACAAGCACGCTTCCTTTTTTTGAGTTTGGCTTATCAAGTGTTTTTACACCAATAGATTCCAGCCGACCTATTTCCTGAGGGTTGTGAATTAGCGGCCCAAAAGTATAAATTTCTTTTCTTTTTGCTACCGACTCTTCAGCAATACTTACAGCCCTGCGAACCCCAAAACAAAAACCGGCTTTATCGGCAATTAATATTTTCATTTATTTACTTTATTAAAATCAAAGCTTTTTTATCTCTTCAATTATTTGTTCTGCAAATTTTTTATATTCACCTTTTTGCCCAAACACAGGTGGCAACATAGCGCTACCATAAACAATTTTCACTCTGCCTAATTTTAAAATATTGTTTGAGTTTATTATTCTTACCGGCACAACCGGCACATTTGCGGCAGCGGCTATCATAGCTATACCTGAGCGGGCATTCCCTATTTGGCCGTTTCTTGAGCGGGTTCCTTCCGGAAATATAAGCAAAGCGTTACCCCTTTTTAATAACTTTATTGCTGTTCTAAAAGCTCCAACATCCTGCTTGTTGCGTGCAACAGGGAAGGCATTTACCATTGAAATTATCTTACCAAACACAGGAATTTTAAAGAGCTCTTTTTTTGCCATAAAAAATAATGGCCGACTTAAATAAGAACCTGTTAAGGGCGGATCAGCCAGGCTTAAATGGTTTGGTGCAATTATAACTCCGCCAGTTTTTGGTACATTCTCTGAGCCAATAACTTCTGCGCGCCAAATTGTTGAAAACAAAGAACGATATACAAACCTGCCAATTCTAAAAAGCAGTCCATTACCATTTACTTTTGCCATAAGCTAAGCGCCTTTTATACTATCCAAATCACTTCGAAACTTTGCGTAAGATGTGCCCACACATACTACATCGTTTATATATGTTTTGCCATCAGCAATTAAAGACGCTATTGAAAGCATCATTGCAATTCTGTGATCATTATAGCTTTCAACTTTGGCACCTTTTAGCTTTGTAGGTCCGTTTATTATTAAACCATCTTCTGTTTCTTCTATATCCGCGCCCATTTTTGTAAGTTCGCTTGCAATGGTTTTAATACGGTCGCTTTCTTTTACACGCAATTCCTGCGCACCATATATCTTTGTTTGCCCTTTTGCCTGTGTTGCGGCAAGCGCAAGAATTGGTATTTCATCTATGAGCCGTGGAATTATTTCGCCGCCAAATTCAACCGCTTTAAGCTCTGAGCTTTCAACTAAAATATCCACCACAGGTTCGCCGCAAACATCGCGCTTGTTTTGCAAAGTAATTTTTGCGCCCATTTTCTTTAAAATTTCAAGTATGCCATCTCTTGTTGGATTTATTCCAACATTTTTTAAAGTAATTTTTGAATTTGGAACTATTAAACCAGCTACAATGAAAAACGCGGCAGAAGATATATCGCCAGGAACAACCATATCCATTGCTTTTAGTTCATTTGTTTTTTCAATACTAACTGTGTTGCCATCAACATTAAGTTTTGCACCGCGCGCTTTAAGCATTCTTTCGGTATGATCACGCGACTTTGTGGGTTCGCTAAATGTTGTAACACCATTTGCATAAAGCCCTGCAAGCAAAATGCACGATTTTACCTGAGCGCTTGAAATAAGAGATTTATAATTTATTGCTTTTAAATTTTTTGAGCCGGTTATTGTAAATGGTAGGTGACTATTTTCTTTCAGGCTAAAAACAGCACCCATTTCTGACAACGGCTCTATTATTCGCTTCATTGGCCGTTTAGATAAACTTGCATCTCCAACCATTGTTGAAGAAAAATTTTGACCTGCAAGTATTCCGCTTAACAATCTAACAGTTGTGCCAGAGTTTCCGGCATCAATTTGGGTTTTTGGGACAATTAGCCCATTCAATCCAACTCCATGAATTTCAAGAGTACTACCTTCTTCAATTATGCGAACACCCATGCCTTCAGAACAAGGGAGCTTTGAAAAATCCATTGACGAAAAAGCCCTTATAGTGGCGTTGCAATCACCTGAAGCAAGGTAATTTTCTATACGAGACACACCGTTTGCAATACTTGAAAACATTATCGCCCGATGTGTTATTGACTTATCTGCAGGCACGCTAATTTCACCGCTAAGTTTTTTTACGCGAGAAAATTCCCAATGTGAATTCATTTCTTATTGCTCTTAAATTCTTTTTTTGCAATGTGCCCTACTAAAAACTGTTTTTCAAGTTTATCTTTTGCTTTAAGAGCTTGATGTGAGTGTGAGAGAATTTTTAATAAATTGCCAAGTGCGTTATTGAGTGCGGATTTATTTGAATTGCATATAACAGCCCAGTCGGCAGGGTTTGAAAGCGCCACACGGGTAATATCTCTAAAAGAACTGGCGGCAATTAATGGAAGCTCAGGAATTTCTTTTAACTTTTTACCGCATAGTTCAGAAATGGAAAACGCTATTATATGCGGTATGTGGCTTACAAGCGCAACAGCTTCATCGTGCTTTTTGCAAGGCATTTCTATTACGGTTGCGCCACAACTTTGCCAAAGAGCACGAACAAGGTTTAATGATTTTTGGTTTGATAATTCAGGAGTTAAAATAACTGTGGCACCGTTAAAAAGTTTGGAAGTTGCAGATCTTATGCCGCTTTTTTCTTTGCCAGCCATGGGGTGTGAGCCGACAAAATTTATTTTTGATTTATTTTCTTTTAAAACTTTTTTTACATTATTAATTACAAGTTCTTTTACGCCGCCGGCATCAGTTATTACACAGTTCTCTTTAATGTGCGGTAAAATGTTTTTTACAATCACTCCGATTGTATTTACCGGTGTGCATATAACAACTATATCTGCTTTGGATGCGGCAGAAAATTCGGTTGAAAACTCATCTAATGCGCCAAGTTTTTTTGCAAGTTTGAGTTTTTTTATATCTCTGCCGATGCCAATAACAAAAAAATCTCCATCGTGGCGTTCTTTGAGCGCCATACCCAGCGAACCGCCTATTAAACCAACTCCGATTATTGCAATTTTTTTCATTTTAGATTTTTTAAAATTCTATTAAAATAATGAATCTCCACCCAACTTGCTGTGCGGTATCAGCGATTCCAATTCTTTCTTCCTCTCCCTTGATGGGAGAGGATTGAGGTGAGGGTGTGCATTTGATAACATTTTACTTTTGACCCCCTCATCCTACCCTTCTCCCACCAAGGGGAGAAGGAATGATTTGGTAACCATCCCACAATTATTAAGTTAAAGTAGATTGAAATTTTACTATTAGATGCTTCTTCCAATGGCCTTTGCAAGCACTCTTAAATCATTCATTAAAGCTTCAAACTCTTGTGGGGTCAAACTCTGTGGCCCATCGGAGAGTGCTTCTTGCGGGTTTGGGTGCACTTCAATTATAAGCCCGTCTGCACCACAAGCCAAAGCCGCCTTTGCCATTGCTGGTATATGTTCCCTTATACCAATGCCGTGCGAAGGGTCAACTATTATCGGCAAATGAGTAAGTTTTTTTAACACAGGCACAGCATTTAAATCAAGCGTAAAGCGGGTTGAATCTTCAAATGTTCTTATGCCGCGCTCACAAAGCATTACATTGTAGTTGCCCTGCGAGAGAATATACTCGGCCGAAAGCAGAAATTCTTTTATGGTTGTTGCCATACCGCGCTTTAAAAGTACAGGTTTTCTTTGCTTGCCTGCGGCTTTTAGCAAATCATAATTTTGCACATTACGCGCGCCAATTTGAATTATATCGCAATACTTTGCGACAAGCGAAACTTCAGCTATGGTCATTGCCTCGCTTACAACTGCTAAGCCGGTTTGTTTTTTAGCTTGAGATAAAATTACCAAACCCTTTTCACCAAGGCCCTGAAAAGCATAGGGCGAACTCCTTGGTTTAAATGCTCCACCACGCAACACGCTTGCACCACATGCTTTTACAATTTGTGCCGCCTTAATTGTGATGCCTTTTGCTTCAACCGCGCATGGGCCAGCCATTACAACAACTTTATTGCTTCCAATTTCAAGCTTTCCAACTTTAACGATTGTGTTTGTTTTTTTAAAGTCGCGGCTGGCAAGTTTATATGGCTTTTCTATTTCGCTTATGTGTTCAACCGCTGTAAGCGCTTCAAAGGCCTCTTTGTATATTTCAGCGCGTTCACCAATCATACCTATTATGGTAACATCTTTGCCTTTTGAAATATGCGGCAAGTACTTTAACTTTTTTATTTTATTAATTACCGCATCCACATCTTTTTTTGCTGCACCACGCTTTAGTGTAATTATCATTTATTAATTACCTTTTTAAGCGCTTTCATAAAGAATGTGTTCTCAGCAACAAGACCAATACTTACACGCAAAAATTCAAAAAGATTATATTCATCCATGGCACGCGCTATTACGCCTTTTTTTAACAACTCTTTAAAAACTTTCGTTCCTTTTTTGGGAGCGGTTTTTATAAGTATAAAGTTCCCGGCGGAAGGTATATACTCTATATTTAAAGAATCAAAAAACTTATAGAGGCGTTTCTTTTCCTTTTCTACAAGCGCAATGCTTTTGATAACTTGCAAAGTGTCTTGCAAACTTGCAATTGCGGCAACATTCGCCTGAGTGTTTATATTAAATGGCGGCCTGATTCTATCAATATAACCCGCTACTTGCTGTGAAGTAAAACCGTAACCAATGCGCAAACCCGCAAGAGCGTATATTTTTGAAAATGTGCGCAATACAATAAGCTGAGGATACTTTTCAATTAGCTTGAGTGTTTGTGGATAATCTTTGTTTATGTTCGCAAACTCATAATATGCCTCGTCAATTACGACTATTGGCATTGCGCTGCCAAACTTTTTATAAAGCGCGCTTAAAAAACCTTCAATTTCATTTTTGGTGTTATATGTGCCAGTTGGGTTATTTGGGTTTACAATAAAAACAGCCTTTGTTTTACGATTTACCCTGGCAAACATTGCACTTAAGTTGTGCGTGTAATTTTTCATTGGCACGCTTACAACTTTGCAATTCATAAGGTTGCCGACCATTTTATACCTTATAAAGACACTTTCTGAAACAACTATTTCATCACCCGGGTTAAAAAAAGTTTTAGCGATAAGTTCAATAATCTCGTCTGAGCCGGCACCAAGCAATATTTGCGGCATTGGTATTTTAAACTTTTTGCTTAGCGCGTTTTTTAGCTCATAAGAGTTTGAATCGGGATAAAAATACGCTTTACTTGCTGCATTTTTCATTGCCAATATCGCGCGTTTTGAAGGCCCAAGCGGGTTTTCGTTTGAGGCAAGCTTTACAACTTTTTTAAGCCCAAGCTCACGCTTAATTTGTTCTATCGGCCTGCCTGCAGAGTATGGTTCAAAACTATTACAGCACGGCCTTATGTATTTTTTAATGTTCATACTTTTCACTTTATTTTTCCTCTCTTTCTTCAACAAGTATGCCGTTTATAAATACGCGCAGGCGAGCTTGCCCGGCAGAGTCATAAGGAACTTCCAATTTTGTGCCCGGTGCGCGTGACCCAGAAAATATTTCTTTTTCGCCATTTGAATCAAGCAAAACTATGCGTATAAGACGCTCTTGCCCACCTTGTGATATTTCGTAGTAAAATATTTTGCTGCCTTGCAAACGCGCAGGGTTATTGTCGGAAAATGACACCGTTAGCGTTATTTGGGTACCATCGCTAATCTGCTCATCGCAAGCGGGGCTTTGTTTTATAATAGTTCCAGCGGAAATATTTGGCACTTTCTCTTCTAAAACAACTAAGTTAAAATTTTTCTCTTGCGCCCAGCGCCTTGCGTCTTCTATATTTTTATTTGCAAAATCGGGCATTAGTTTTATGTTTTCAGATGGCTCGCCCGCAGATACAACAATGTTTACCAAAGCGCCTTTTTCGGCTATAGAACCCAACGCAGGGTCTTGTGAAATAACTTTACCTTTTGAAACTTTTAAGGAAAATTTAGATGTGACCTCTCCAAGTGTTAAAGCAGTTGAACGCAACGATATTTCTGCAGACCTGACTGGCTGATCTAAAAGATCAGGTACAAAAATTACAGCGCCGCCGCGGCTTACGGTAATTTTTATAAATTTACCTTCTCTGACTGTCATACCGGCAGGAGGGTTTTGCCTTAAAACTGTGCCTGCTGGAAATTTTTGGTCAAAATCTTCGCCTTCTTTTTTTATGCCTAAGTTAGCGCTAGATGCAACACTTAAAGCTTCATTTAACGACTTACCACTTAAATCTGGCACAAGCACAGCTTTTTTTGTGTGTACGGCGGCATCTATAAGTATATTTAATAAAATATAGAATACAGTGCCAATAAGTAAAGTTACCGCGCCTGTTAAAAGTATTCGTTTAATTGTTTTATTTTCTATTTTTCTCATTTTTGTGTTTATAACTCGCATTTTGCAATAGGTTTGAAAACCGAGACGAAAGAGATGGAGGCAGTTTTGACGTAAAAACTACAGCGAATGGTTATTCCATTAGCAAGGTTTTTGCGGATAAAAATGCCCCATATCTTTTGACGAATTCCAAATCCTATTGCAAAATTCGGGTTTAAAGCAAGAGCCCGCCCACCACCATTTAGCCGGCAGGCGGACTCTTCAGTAATTAGTACCGTAAATTTATCTCTGTCTCATCCACGGCATCATTGCACGAAGGCCCTTGCCAACTTTTTCAATTTGACTTTCGGATACTTCCTTTCGCGACTGATTAAACATTGGTCTATTTGTCTGGTTTTCAAGCAACCATTCTTTTGCAAACTTACCCGATTTTATTTCCGCAAGAACTTTTTTCATTTCTGCGCGGGTTTCTTCATTTACGATTCTTTTTCCAATTGCATACTCACCATATTCCGCAGTATCGGATATAGAATAATTCATCCACGATATTCCACCCTCATAAATCATATCTATGATAAGTTTCGCTTCGTGCAAGCATTCAAAGTATGCAATTTCCGGCTGGTAACCGGCATTAACAAGTGTTTCAAAACCGCCTCTTATAAGTTCAACAAGGCCGCCGCAAAGCACAACCTGCTCGCCGAAAAGGTCTGTTTCGGTTTCTTCGGCAAAGGTTGTTTCAAGCACGCCTGCTCTTGTGCCGCCAATACCTTTTGCATAAGCAAGCGCCATTTCTTTTGCGTTGCCAGTTGCATCTTGTTCAATTGCTATAAGGCATGGCACACCCTTGCCTTCTTCATACATTCTGCGAACTAAATGGCCTGGGCCTTTTGGAGCAACCATTGCCACATTGACATCTTTTGGGGCAACAATTTGACCAAAGCGGATATTAAAACCGTGAGAGAAACCAAGTGTCGCACCTTTTTTTATGTTTGGTTTTATTTCACTATTCCAAACTTTGCTTTGAACTTCATCGGCAACAAGCATCTGAACCCAGTCGGCACCTTTTGTTGCTTCAGCAGCGCTTAACGGCTTCCAACCTGCTTCAACCGCTTTGTTGTAGTTATCGGAACCTTGCAATTCGGCTATAACAACATTTACTCCGGATTCTTTTAGGTTCAATGCCTGAGCATGACCCTGGCTGCCATAACCAATTATTGCCACTTTTTTGCCCTTCAAAAGATTTAAATCTGCATCCTTGTCGTAATACATCTTTGTTGCCATTTTTACACCCTCCTGTTTTTTTACCCTCTTGCCATAGCTATTATTCCAGTTCTGCACATTTCCTTAATGCCAAATGGTTTTAGCATACTAACAAGTGCGGTTATTTTTTCTTCATCGCCTGTAATTTCCACTGTAACTGATTGCGCGGCCACATCTATTATCTTTGCACGAAAAATATCTGTTATCTGCATTATCTCTGAACGGTTAGTTTTATTGGTTTTAACTTTTATTAACGCCAAGTCGCGTTCAACATGCCCGGCAGAGCTGAAGTCGCTCACTTTTATAATATCAACTAATTTATTTAACTGCTTTTCTACCTGATCTAATATGCGCTCATCACCGTTAACAATTATTGTCATACGGGAAACATCAACATTCTCTGTTTCACCAACCGCAAGGGAGTCAATATTAAAACCACGGGCGGCAAAAAGCGTTGCTATGCGCGCCAAAACACCAAACTTATTTTCAACAAGTACCGATATCGTGTGCTTCATGTATACCTCCTAAATTAGACTGTCATTTTACAGCTACTCTATGTATGAATTAGGCCAAATGTGTTATGACTTCGTCTAAAGCCGCACCTGTTGGAACCATGGGCAACACATTTTCTTCTTGCTCAACCATAAACTCTATTAAAACAACTTTTTCCATTTTAAGATATTTTTTTAATGTTGGCACAACATCTTTTTTTGCATCAACCCTAATGCCGACTGCCCCATAGGCCTGCGCAACTTTGACAAAATCAGGCACATAGACCGGTTTACAGTCCGCATGATTCTGGCCTGGTTTTGAACAACGGAAAGAACACTCTGGCCCTCTTCTTAAACATGTGTGCGAATAACGCTTGCCATAAAACATCTCTTGCCACTGACGCACCATACCAAGATATTCGTTGTTTAGAATAATTATTTTAACATTGATGTTGTTAACAACCGCCGTGGCAAGTTCTTGTATGTTCATTTGAAATGAACCGTCGCCGGCAATAATTATAACATCTTTATCGGGGTTTGCGGTTTTTGCGCCAATTCCCGCGGGAAAACCAAAACCCATAGTGCCGAGCCCTCCTGAGCTTAAAAACAAACGAGGCGCGATTGCCTTGTAGAATTGGGCACTCCACATTTGGTGCTGTCCAACTTCAGTAACAACTATCGCCTCACCTTTTGTAAGTTCAGATATTTTGTCTATAACATATTGCGGCCTTAACTTTGAATCGTCTTTATACGAAAGAGGGTTCTTTTTCATCCATGCTTCAATTTGGGCAATCCACTTTGGATGAGAGTTTTTCTTAACTTCTTTAATTAACTCTGCTAATATCTGTTTTGCATCGCCCACAACCGGTATATCAGCAAAAACGCTTTTTGATATTGATGTTGGGTCAATATCAATGTGAACTATTTTTGCCTTTGGCGCAAATGCAGAAAGCTTGCCTGTGCACCTGTCATCAAAACGAGAACCAACAGCAATTATTAAATCGGAGTTCTGTATTGACATATTCGCGCAATATGTTCCATGCATACCAAGCATACCCAGATAAAGAGGCGAGATTGGCGGGAAAGCACCTATAGCAAGCAAAGTATTTGTAACCGGTATGCCTGCTTTTTGGGCAAGTTCGGTAACTTCTTTGGAAGCATTTGCGGCAATTATTCCACCGCCAATATACAACACCGGACTATTGCTTTCATTTATTGCCTGCGCCGCTTTTTTTATCTGCCCGGCATGGCCTTTGTAGTTTGGGCTATATGAGCGAATTTCCACTTTTTCTGGCCACTCAAATTCTGTCTGCGCCCTTTGAACATCAACTGGTATGTCAACAAGCACTGGGCCTTGCCTGCCAGTAGATGCGATATAAAATGCCTCACGAATTGTGCGCGCAAGGTCTTTAACATCTTTAACCAAAAAGTTGTGCTTTGTTATTGGCCTTGTTATACCTATAATATCAGCTTCCTGAAAAGCGTCGTTGCCAATAAGATTTGTTGCAACCTGACCGGTAAAAGCAACCATTGGTATTGAATCCATATAAGCTGTTGCAATACCAGTAACTAAGTTTGTTGCCCCCGGCCCGGATGTGGCAAGGCAAACACCTGTTTTGCCAGTTGAACGGGCATAACCGTCGGCCATATGTGCCGCACCCTGTTCGTGGCGCACAAGCATCAGCTTTAATTTTGACTGATAAATTGCGTCAAAAATTGGCAACAACACTCCGCCCGGATAACCAAAAACAACTTCTGTATTTTCCCTTAAAACACATTCAACAAATATTTCCGCGCCTGTTTTTATCATATAGTTTTACCTCTAATTTTATTACTTTAGAACAGCTCCTGTGTTTGATGATGTAACCAACCTTGCGTAGCGGCTAAGGTAACCAGTTTTAAAGTTACATACTCGAGGTTCTAATTTTGAAAGCCTTACTTTAAGCTCCATATCGCTAAGGCGCACATTTAACTGCCGTTTTGGAATGTCTATCATAATTATATCGCCGTCTTTAATTGCCGCGATTGTGCCGCCTTCAGCCGCTTCGGGAGATATGTGGCCTATGCATGGCCCACGGGTTCCACCCGAAAATCTGCCGTCGGTTATCAGCGCAACACTATCTGCCATGCCCATACCTTGTATGGCACTTGTTGGCGAAAGCATTTCTCTCATTCCTGGCCCGCCTTTAGGGCCTTCGTATCTTATCACTATTACTTCACCTTTTTTAATTTTCTTTGCAAGTATGGCTTTCATTGCGGTCTCTTCTGATTCAAAAACTCTTGCGGGGCCTGAAAATACTTTCATATTTTCTTTAACACCAGATTGTTTTACAACACAACCGAGCGGTGCAATGTTGCCTTTTAATATTGCTATTCCGCCTTCTTTGTGATACGGATTATGCGGCCTTATAACTTCTTTATCTAAAATTACGCCGGATTTCGCAAAGTCGGTAATGTTGCAGCCATCTACCGTTATTGAAGGAAGTATTTTTTTCTTAAGCGCCGAAAGCACGGCAGTTATGCCGCCAGCATTTTCAAGGTCTTCCATATAGTAATCGCCTGCCGGTTCAAGGCAAGAAATATGCGGGGTTGTTTTTGATATTTTATCAAACAACTCAAGCGGAAGTTTTATGCCGGCTTCATTAGCTATTGCCGGTAAGTGCAATACTGTGTTTGACGAACCGCCAAGTGCCATATCAACCACTATGGCGTTATTAAATGCATTTTCTGTCATTATTTTTCTTGCGGTAATGTTTTGTTTAACCAGTTCAACAACTTTTATGCCTGAATCGTAAGCTATACGCCGTTTTTTTGACGAAACAGCAAGCGCAGTCGCACAACCGCTTAAAGACATACCCATTGTTTCGGTTAAGCATGCCATAGTGTTTGCCGTATATAAACCCTGGCAAGAACCAGCTCCCGGACAGGATGCCATTTCAAGCGCGTTTAGTTCGCTTTCTGTTATTTTTCCGGCTTGAAACTGCCCGGCTGCTTCAAAAGTGTCGCGCACAAGTGAGCGACGTTTCCCTTTATAATTGCCTGTTGTCATTGGACCCGCAGTAACAACAATACAGGGAATGTTTAAACGAAGTGCTGCCATAAGCATACCCGGGGTTATTTTATCGCAATTTGTTAAAAGTACAAGCCCGTCAAGAGCGTGGCCATTTGCAACCGACTCAACAACATCCGCAACAAGTTCACGCAGGGGAAGCGAGTAATTCATACCGCCATGCCCCATTGCAATGCCATCGCAAATTGCGGGAACACCAAAAATAAACGGCACACCGCCGCCGGCCGCAACACCCCTTTCAATATATCTTTCAAGATCCCTCATGCCAATGTGGCCTGGAACAAGGTCCGTAAATGAAGAAGCTATACCTATAAAAGGTTTGCCTAAATCTTTTGGAGATACTCCAGTGGCATATAATAAGCATCTATTTGGCGCTCTAATCGCACCTTTTTTAATTTCATCACTGCGCATTTTTGCCTCCGATTTTTCTTCTTTTTGATAAATTTATTTTCATTATTTTATATTCCAAAGCATCCGCAAGAGCTTCCCATGATGCTTCAATTATGTTCTCAGATACACCTACCGTGCCCCACATTGAATTTGAATCGCGCGATTCAACAAATGTGCGCACTTTTGACGCGGTGCCGGCACCGGAGTTTATTACTCGCACCTTGAAATCCACCAAGGTAACTTCGTCTATTTGCGGGTAATGTTTCCTTAGCGCCTTGCGCAAAGAGTTGTCCAATGCATTTACTGGGCCATCGCCTTCCGCAACGCAATGCTCTTCTTTGCCGTTAACATCAATCTTTACACTTGCCTCAGATACAAGGTTCCCACGCGCATCAATTTCAACACTTACCTTAAAACTTTTCAATATGAAACTTGGTTTGTACCTGCCAAGTTCTTTTTGAGCAAGAAGAATAAATGAAGCTTCGGCATCTTCAAACTGATAGCCGATTTTTTCGTACTCTTTTACAAGTTTTATTATGCTTGCGGCCGCTTTTGGATCTTTGTCAAAATCCAAAGAAAACTCCTTTGCTTTAAATGCCAGATTGCTTCTGCCGGAAAGTTCACTGACTAAAACCTTCCGCTCATTTCCAACCTCAAAGGGAGTTATATGCTCATATGTTTTAGAATTTTTTGCTACCGCGGAAACATGAATGCCGGCCTTATGCGCAAAAGCATTTCTGCCAACATAAGGTTGGCGATCGTTTGGCGCAATATTCGCTATTTCATCAACATATAACGCAAGTTCTGTAAGTTTTATAAGTTTCCCAGGTTTAACACACTGCATACCTAACTTTAACTGCAAAGCTGGAATAATAGACATAAGGTTTGCATTACCACAGCGCTCACCCAAACCATTAACGGTTCCTTGTACCATTGAACAACCTTCCTGCACTGCTATGATGGTGTTTGCGACCGCGCAATCGGAATCGTTATGCGTATGAATACCTAACTTTATATTTGGGAAAACTTTTGCAACTTCGCGCACAATATTGCGAACTGCATTTGGCAACATTCCCCCATTTGTTTCGCAAAGGCAAAGCGTTTGAGCGCCGGCGCATGAAGCGGCATCAAGTGTTTTAAGCGCATACTCAGGGTTATTTATGTAACCGTCAAAAAAGTGCTCGGCATCGTAAACTACTTCAAGCCCTCTTTTTCTAAGGAACGCAACACTTTCGGAAATCATATCTAAATTTTCATCTAATGTGGCATTTAGCGCGTATTTAACATGCATATCCCATGTTTTACCGAATATGCACGCCACAGGAACCCCAGAGTTTACAATTGCAAGCAAGTTTTTATCTTGTGCTGCTGCTTGTGATTTATGCCTGGTTGAACCAAATGCGACAAGCTTTGAATTTTTGAATTTTATTTTTTTGGCAAAGTTAAAAAACTCTTCTGCTTTTGGGTTTGAACCGGGCCAACCACCTTCAATATAGTGCATACCAAACTCATCAAGAGCCTTGGCTATTTTAAGGCTGTCCTCAACTGAAAAAGAAATACCGGCACCCTGCGAACCATCTCTTAAAGTTGTATCAAAGAGTTCTATTTTTCTCATTATTTTTTCCTGTTAATTTTTGAAAGCCCAAAAACTTTATGCAATGCCTGTACGGCTCTTTGTGTTTCATCTTTTTGCACAACGCAGGAAATTTTTATTTCGCTGGTTGATATCATATCTATGTTAATTTTTTCCTTTGAAAGTGTTTCAAACATTTTCGCGGCGACACCGCTGTGACTGCGCATGCCCACACCTACAATAGAAACCTTTGAAATGTTATCATCTTTAAGCACCATACCGGCATTTAACTCTTTTTTGAGCTCTTCAACAATATAAGAAGCTCTTTTTGCGTCGCCCGAAGCGACTGTAAATGATATATCGTTGTTTTTATCTGTTGCGGCTGATTGAATAATCATATCAACATTCACACCTGCTTTTGCCAGCGCTCCAAAAACATGTGCCGCAATGCCTGGCCTATCGGGAACATCGGCTAATGAAAACTTAACCTGATTTTTATCGTAAGTTACTCCTGAAACCACAACTTCTTCCATTTTGCCCCTCCCTCTCTTTATCTTTTCTTCGCTTGTTATAATTGTGCCCATATTTTCTGAAAATGTTGAACGAACATGAATTTCCACATTAAACTTTTTGCCGACTTCTATGCTTCTTGCCTGCATAACCTGCGCGCCGGAACCGGCCATTTCAAGCATTTCTTCATACGAAATTTTTTTTATTTTTCGGGCGTCCGCAACAATTCTCGGGTCTGTAGTGTAAACACCTTCAACATCGGTGTATATTTCACAGCTATCCGCATTAAGCGCGGCGGCAAGGGCTACAGCTGTAAGGTCTGAGCCGCCACGGCCAAGTGTTGTGATATCATCGTGAGGGTTTGCACCCTGAAAACCCGCGACAATTACTATTTTACCTTTTGAAAGTTCTTCTTTCACCTTTGTCGGAGTAATTTTTGTTATACGCGCTTTCGTGTGAGTGGCATCTGCAAATATTCCGGCTTGAGGACCCGTAAGCGATATGGCACTTTCACCCATATGATTGATTGCCATTGAAAGCAAAGCAATTGAAACCTGCTCGCCGGTTGCAAGCAGCATATCCATTTCGCGATCAAGTGGTGTTTCTGTAATACCTTCCGCCATAGCAATAAGATCATCAGTCATATTACCAGGAGCGGAAACAACCACAACAACCTTGTTGCCTTCTTTTTTCTTTTTGATAACTCTGGCGGCAACTCTTTTTATTTTTTCCGCGTCTGCAACAGAAGAACCGCCAAACTTCATTACAACCAATTGCATAATCTAAACCTCTTCCGCAATTAAGCGTTTCTGTGTTTCCAGTATAGTATCCTGCAGTTCCACATAATTTTTTGTAACTGGGAACTGAGGAAAATCGTTTATCACATTTTGCGGAGGATTAAAAAGTATCCCAGCATGCGCTTCCAAAAGCATCGTGGTATCGTTATAAGAATCGCCTGCGGCGATCACCTTGTACTTAAGGTTTTTGAAGGCCTTGACCGATTCACATTTCGCGTCTTTTTGCCTCAGGCAATAACCGTAGACCATGCCGTTATTATCTATTTTCAAACGGTGGCACAACAACATTGGATACCCAAGCTGCCTCATCAAGGGCAGAGCAAATTCATCAAAAGTATCAGATAAGATCGCAACCTGAAAACGCTCTCTAATCCAATTAAGAAAATCAAGCGCCCCTTCAAGCGGCCTTAATGTACCTATCACATCCTGAATATCTTTCAACCTAAGATTATTTTCTCTTAGAATCTTTAAGCGCTGTCCCATAAGAAAATCATAATCAGGAATATCCCTTGTTGTAGCCCGCAAGGACGAGATCTTTGTTTTTTCCGAAACAGCAATCCATATTTCAGGCACTAAAACGCCTTCAAGGTCTAAACAAACGATCTGCATCTATTCTCCTATGACTTTCGCTGGTATGTTTTCCAGCCAGCCTACTACTAATTAATTTTTGGATGTCTTTATAGCTAATCCTTCTTTAAGCAACAGTGCGTTTATTTCATAGAGCAAAACTCACCACACATTGTGCAAGTGCTCTTTTTGCCCTGAGGAACTTTTTGCAATTCTTTATCAAATTTACCAGGATCTAACGCAAACTTTTTTTGCCCTGTCCAATCTAATGCCTTTCTTCTTTTAGAAAGTTCAAGGTCAACTTCTTTAGCACCAACAAGACCCCTTGCAATATCTGCCGCATGACCGGCAATTCTTGAAGCCATAACGCCGTCCCAAACATCTTTTACATTTGGCAGGCGCAGATGCTCGGCGGGAGTAACATAGCATAAAAAATCGGCACCATTTTGCGCCGCTATTGCCCCGCCGATGGCACCGGTTATATGGTCATAGCCGGCGCCTATATCTGTTACAAGAGGGCCCAAAAGATAGTAAGGAGCCCCATGAATTACTTTTTTTGCGCTGCGCACATGTTCTGCAATTAAGTGCATTGCCATATGCCCGGGCCCTTCCACCATTGTTTGCACGCCAGCCTTTCTAGCCCTTAAGACAAGTTCACCTAAAATTTTCAATTCACTTGTTTGAAAAATATCATTTGCATCGGCTGTGGCCCCTGGTCGCATTCCATCGCCTAAACTAAGCGTTAGGTCGTACTTCTTTGCAATTTCAATGAGCCGATCAAAGTTTTCGTATAAAGGATTTTCTTTTTTGTTTTTTAATATCCAACGGGCAAGCATAGCGCCGCCACGACTGACTATACCCGCAACTCTTTTTTTCTTTTCAAGTTCTTCAACTATACGCCTTGTAACTCCGCAATGCACGGTTATAAAATCTATTCCATCTTGCGCGTGCCGTTCAATAGCATCAAATATCATCTCTGCGTTAATATTTATTGCTGAACCATATTTCCTAGATGCAACACAGGCTGCCTCATATATTGGAACACTGCCAACAGGTATAGGAGAATTTTCTATAACCATCGCGCGCACAGCACCCAAATTTCCACCGGTTGAAAGATCCATTACCGCATCGGCACCGGCTTTTACCGCTGCCTCAAGTTTTCTCTTTTCTGCGCTTATTGAGGCAAAGCGGGTAGATGTGCCAATGTTTGCATTTACCTTTATCTTTAAACCAAACCCTATGCCTTTTGGAGTTCTTAACTTCTTTTTTATATTGTTTTGTGGAACAACAACGGTTCCATTTGCAATACTGGCAAGAAGAGTTTTTACATCAATTTTTTCTTCTTTTGCTACCCGCAACACCGCTTGTGTTGTTTTTTTCTCTTTTGCCAAACTCATTAAGTTCATTTATAAATCTCTTTTCAAGAGTGTATGCGACAAATCTTAGGCTTTTAAATTTTTTCGCGGCACCGGGAAGCAATACTTTTGAGTACTCTTCAAGCACTCTTAGCGCCTCTTGCACTCTGCGAAAATTTGCGGCCGTCAAAGAAAAAATATCTTTTCTTGCGTTCTCTTTTATTTTTCTTCCCATATCTGTTTGTGCATCTCTGCCACAAACAAGCATTGGGTAAATACTTTCGGTAATAGAAGCTGCTTTGTGCCTTGCATTGCGCAACGATAAACAAAGCTTTTTACTACAAAAAACAAATCTTGCCGTATCTTCTAAAACCCGCAAACCCTCTCGGGCGCGGTTTAAATTTGCATCAAAAAGCCTTACAAGATCACTTTGCATAGGCATGCAGAATTTTGGAAATAATAGAACTTGTTGAGATGCCTTTTACCATACTAATTCGTACAACTTTTTTTACACACTGCCGGCCTACAATTTCGCTAAGCTTGTAATTGGCGCCTTTAACAAGTACATCCGGCCTTAAAAGCTCAAGGATTTCAAGCGGCGTATCTTCGGAAAAAAATGTTACAAAATCCACTGCCTCTAAACCCGCTAAAACCTTTGCCCTGTTTTGCTGGCCAACAACTGGCCTATTTTTACCTTTAAGCCTTCTCACGGAAGCATCTGTATTTATAGCAACTACAAGTATATCTCCAAAAGTTTTTGCCTTTTGGAAAGTGCGAATATGGCCTGCGTGTATTAAGTCAAAACAACCATTTGTAAAAACAATTTTTTTACCAGATTTCTTAAATGCTGAAATCTTTTTCGCAAGAGCCTTTGCCAAAATTATTTTTTTAGATTTCACCGTTAACTATCTTCTCCTCTAAAAGAGAGCAAAGAATATGTATGGCAAGTATGTGACACTCTTGCACTCTTGCCGTAACATTTGATGGCGCGCAAAAGCAAAGCTCCGCCTCTTTAAGCAGCATCCCGCCCGCACCACCAGAAAAACCTATAGCTATAGCACCGCGCGTTTTTGCCATTTGCAAACCCTTGAGCACATTTGCCGAATTGCCACTGGTAGAAATGCCAATAACAACATCGCCTGCGCAGACAAGACCCTCCACCTGACGGCTAAAAACATCGTTATAGCCAAAATCGTTGCCTATGGCGGTTAACATAGAAGTGTTTGTTGTAAGCGCAAGCGCTGGAAGCGCTTTACGGTTTTTTTCAAACCTGGCAACTATTTCTGTTGTAAAGTGTTGTGCGTCAGATGCCGAACCGCCATTACCAAAAACAACTAGTTTTTTGCCATTTTTGTAACAAAGTGCGATTTTTTGAGAGATATCCTCAAGTGCGGAAAGATTTTCGGGTAAAAGCATTTTCTGCTTTGAACCAATACTTTCTTCTATAAGTTTTATTATTTTTTCTTTTGTATCCATTTTATTTCGTTAGAAAATCATTTTTTTGTAAAAAACAGGTTGTCACATTGCCTTTGGCGAAGTTCTCATTTGCAAGTATTTTCTTGTGCAATGAAGCTGTAGTTTCTACACCTTCTATTATCATTTCCCTAAGAGCCCTTTGCAGTTTTATTATTGCCTCATCTCTATCAACACCAAGCGATATTACTTTTGCTATCATGCTGTCGTAATAAGGTGGTATTGTGTATCCTGAATATATGTGGCTTTCAACCCTGATTCCAGGGCCACCGGGCACCACAAACTGCGTTACCTTACCTGGGCATGGCATAAAATCTTTTTCAGGGTTTTCGGCATTTATCCTTAGCTCTATGGCGTGGCCGCGCAACAAAATATCTTCCGAATCAAAAGAAAGCTTTTCACCTGCGGCAAGCTTTATTTGCTCTTTTACGAGGTCTATACCTGTAACCATTTCTGTAACAGGGTGTTCTACTTGTATGCGGGTGTTCATTTCCATAAAGTAAAAATTGCTGTGTTTATCTACCAAAAACTCTATTGTGCCAACCGTTACATAATTTACAGTGGCCGCCGCTAAACGGGCAGCTCTGCCCATTCTACGCCTTAAGGTTTCAGTCATAAATGGCGATGGGCTTTCTTCAACAAGTTTTTGGTGTCTGCGCTGTATTGAACAATCTCTCTCTGGAAGATAAACAATTTTACCTTTGCAATCGCCCAATATTTGGAACTCTATGTGGTGAGGCTCTTCAATGTATTTTTCCATATAAACTGTTTCATCGTTAAAAGACGCTTTTGCTTCTGCCATTGCCATTGCTATTGCGCCTTTAAGTTCTTCTTCCTTATTTACAATACGCATACCTTTGCCGCCGCCGCCAGAAGATGCTTTAACAATAACAGGGTATCCAATTTTTTTTGCTAACTTTAAAAGATTTGGTGTTTCAGCCGTTATTGGGCCATCTGAACCAGGCACAACAGGTACACCTGATTTTTTCATAAGCTCTTTTGCGGCTATTTTGTCGCCCATTTTTTCAATAGCTGTTTTGCTGGGCCCTATAAATTTTATACCGCAAGATTCGCAGATTTCGGCAAAATCGGTGTTTTCAGAAAGGAAACCGTAACCCGGATGAATAGCATCGGCGCCGGATATTTCTGCCGCTGCAATAATGCTTGAAACATTCAGGTAGCTTTCTTTTGCAGAGTACGGCCCTATACAAATTGCCTGATCGGCCATTCTGGTGTGCAAACAATCGCGGTCAACATCGGAATGCACTGCAACGGTTTTTATACCCATTTCACGGGCTGCTCTGATTATCCGGCAAGCTATTTCGCCTCTGTTTGCTATAAGTATTTTTTTGAACATCTAAAAATCTCCCTTGATACTGCTTTTTTATTTCGGGTCAACAACTACCAACTCTTGCCCATATTCAACCGGCTCACCATTTTTAACAAGTATTTTTGTTATTTTGCCTTTTACATCTGAGAGTACATCTTTGTATATTTTCATAGCCTGAATAAGACCAATTTTTTGGCCGGGAACTATATGATTTCCCTCAATTACAAACGGAGGATGGTTTCTTGACTCGGCCTGGTAAAATGTGCCAACCATGGGCGACTTTATAATCAAGTTCTTTTCTTCTTCAACCTCAGCGGTGCCTGCCTCTTGCGCATCAATACAACTCATAAGAGGGGCTGCACTCTTTTTAAGGCAGATTTTTTTGCCGGCCGCCTCGTATGAAAACTCTTCAACATCGGTGTCTTTTAGCGAGGCAAGTACTGCAACAAGCTCTTCATTAAGCTCTTCGTTAATCATAGAAACCTCTTATTTATCAGCGTTTACGCGCTCTACATACTCACCGGTTCTTGTATCTATTTTTATCAGGTCGCCCTCTTTAACAAATAACGGAACAGAAACTTCAATACCCGATTGGAGTGTTGCCGGCTTTACCATGTTTGAAACAGAATCACCTTTTATACCGGGCACGGTGCTTGAAACTTTCATTACCACCGAAGTCGGCAACTCAATATCTACAAACTCACCTGCCAAGTAAATAGTATCTACTTCAAGGTTTTCTGTAAGGAATTTTGCACTTGCGCCAAGGCGTTCTTTTGGAAAACTAACTTGTTCAAAATTTTCCATATCCATAAAATGGTACTCGTTGCCGTCTGAGTAAAGGAACTGTTTTTTCTTTCTTTTAACTTCCACACCTTCAAACTTTTCACCCGATTTAAATGTACGCTCGGTTATTGAACCTTTGCGCAAGTGCTTCATTTTTGTACGCATAACAGCTCCGCCCTTGCCAGGTTTGTGATTTTGAAACCAGATAATTTGATAAGGTTCGCCATCAACAAGCAATGTAAGCCCGTTTTTAAACTCAGAAGTTGAAATCATTTCGTTAATACCTCGTTGCCTTGCTCTGTGAGCAGATATGTATCCTCTATTCTTACACCAAATAATCCAGGCAAGTAAATACCGGGCTCAATGGTTACAAACATATTTTTTTTCAAAGTACTTGTGTCGCTAGCGCTTAGGCGCGGTGCCTCATGCACTTCAATACCAAGACCGTGGCCAGTTGTGTGAATAAATTTATCGCCAAAACCGGCATGTTCAATTACAACTCTTGCGGAAGCATCAATTACACTGGTTTTTACGCCAGTTTTTAATTTTTTTACAGCAGCCCCTTTTGCGGCCTTTACAGCTGCAATTACATTACGCTGCAATTGTGTGATTTTACCGAATACAAAAGTTCTTGTCAAGTCGGAAGAATAACCACCTAAAAGTGCGCCTACATCAACCATAACCAAATCATTTGGCAAAACCTTTCTTGTTGTACATATATGGTGCGGATTTGCCGAGTTTGGCCCGCAGGCAACTATAGTTTCAAAAGCCGGTGCAGCATTGTTTTTTAACAAAAACTGCTCAATTTTCAATTCTAATTCAATTTCAGATATGCCTTTTTTAATCGACTTTTGCGCGAAATTCATTGCCTTTGAGGCAAGTTTGCAAGATTTTCTAATTGCCTCAATTTCCGAACTATCTTTTAGTTTTCTTAACTCTGAGAGGGTTTGCGAAATATCTGCAATCTTACAAAATTGTCCAATTTTTGAGCCAAGCGCATAGTTTAAGGTAGTAAAGTTTACAAAAAGAGTTTTGTTGCCCGTTTCCTTGCACAAGGTTCTAAGCATTTCAAGATAGTTTTGCGTTGTTATAATTTCTGCATTTGGCAAAAGCTCTTTTAGCTGACTAGCAAGCAAGTTACCGCTTATTAAGCAACTTTTTTCTTTTGATACAAACAGCCAAAAGCCATCTAAGCTAAGCCCTGTTAAATAAAACTGATTTACCTTATCTGTTATAAGGCAGGCGTTGCCGTTGACGGCCTTAATTAAGTTACCTATGCGGTTATGAAACATTATTTTATTTTTGTGAGCGAATCAAGCGCTCTTAAGGCAAGAAGGTAGCTGTCTTGCGCAAAACCAGATATTTGCCCTTTGCAAACAGCGGCTGTTAGTGATTTGTGGCGAAACTCTTCACGCGAGTAGATGTTTGATATATGAACCTCAACAAACGGTACTTTTGAAGCGGCAATTGCGTCTCTTATGGCGACCGATGTGTGCGTGTATGCGGCCGGGTTTATTATTGCACCAATAAACTCATCACTTAAAGAACCTATTCTATCTACAAGTTCACCTTCGTGGTTTGACTGAAAAAACTCAACAACTATATTTAATTCAGATGCAAGAACTTTTATTTTTTCGTTTATAGCTTCAAGTGTTATGGTACCGTAAATGTTATTTTCCCTCTGGCCTAAAAGGCCGAGGTTTGGGCCATTAATTACAAGAATTTTTCTCACTTTAGCACCTCTTTAATTTTGTTTTTATTTACTTCAACACCGGTTAATACATTACCAATTTTTTGCGGGAGTACAAATTTTATTGCTCCCAAAACACTTTTTTTGTCTCGTCCCATAACCGTAATGTAATCGTCGGCTTCTACTTTTTTGGATATTTCAACGGGCAAACCAAAACCCAAAATAAGCGAACGAACCGCCTTAAAATCGTTATTCTTAAATGTACCAAGCAACATTGAAAGATGGCACGCCAAAATTATACCAAACGCAACCGCCTCGCCATGCAAAAGACCTTTATAACCGCAAACCGTTTCTATCGTGTGGGCAAAGGTATGCCCAAGGTTTAACTTTTGCCTAAGACCAGTTTTCTCATATTCATCTGCAGAAACTATGCGTGCCTTTATTGAAGCGCACTCAAAAATAATTTTTTCAAGTACACGGTCCTTAAAAACACACTCGAGGTCAACATTTTTTTGAAGAAAATCAAATAAATTGCCATTTTCTAAAAGTGAATACTTTATTACCTCAGCCATACCATTTCTTAGCTGCCTTAAAGGAAGCGTTGTGAGTACTTTTGTATCTATAAGCACTGCTTTGGGTTGATGAAAAGCACCAACAAGATTTTTGCCTTCTTTTAAATCAACACCTGTTTTGCCGCCAATGGATGAGTCCACCATGGCAAGAAGCGTTGTTGGTATTTGAACAATTTCTATGCCGCGCATATAAGTTGCGGCAAAAAAACCGGTTATATCGCCAACCACGCCGCCACCAAGTGCTACCACTAAACTTGTTCTATCAAGGCCATTTTCAACCGCAGAAGCATAAAGCTTTTTGACTGTTTTAAGTGTTTTATAGCTTTCACCATCTAAAATTATCGCTGAAGAAACCAAAAAACCGCTTTTCTTTAACGAGTTCTCAACACTTGCAAGATATAACCCCGCTACAAGCTTATTGGTTACAATCAACACCCTGCGCGCTTGAACCCGGATTTTGAGTATTTTTTTAAGCAGCTCTCCCGACTGCGCCAAATCTGCGCCGATAATTATCGGGTAAGAACGGTCTTTTAAGTTTACTTTTATTATTTTCATATTGTTCATATTGGTTAGATTATATCTAAAATACGTATCAAAATCAATTTGATTTTCCTTTGATTTTTTGTTATAAAACCGCATATGAAACTATGCAAAAGAATTTTTGACAAAGACACTCATTTCAAAAATGCTGTAATTAAAAGAAATAAGAAAAATAAAAAAAACTTTATTCTCGTAAAGTACTCCGATAGGATTATTTTAGTTCCGCACTGCCTAAGAAACTATCAAGTATGCATAGCAAAAGACAACGGCTCGCACTACACCTGCCTTGAATGCGGAAAATGCAAAATAAAAGATATTTCAGTTGAAGCAAAAAAGCTCGGCTACAAAGGTGTTTACATTTTAAAAGGCGGGAAAGCAACTGGTAAATTAATTGAGGAACTTAAGCCAAAAGCAGTGTTAGGCATAGCGTGCTTTTTTGAAGGGATGCAAGGAATAGAGTTGATGGAAAAGTTTAAACTTGCCGTGCAGTTTGTAGAACTCGCCAAAGATGGTTGCGTTAACACCGATGTAAACCTAGAAAAACTTTTAGAAAAAATCCGAGACTAACTCGTTTAAAACCATTACTTAATTTTGAAATTGTATTTTTCAAAGAGCATATCTGTTATGTGTTTTACAATTTCATTTGGAGAAAGATAGTCGGTATCTATTGAAAATGAACAACGAGTGTAGTATTGCTCCCTTAAATTAAGAAGTTCTTTTATTTTAGAAAGTGGATCGGCAACTTTTAACAACGGGCGATTAGTGTCATTCTTAATTCGCTCAAAAATTGTTTCTGGCTTTGCCCTTAGGTAAACAACAACACCTGTGCTTTCAAGCGCGTCCATATTTTCTGCCCTTAGCACCACCCCGCCGCCGCAAGATATAACAAGCTTCTCCATTGTCGATGCGCGTTTTATCATTTGCGCTTCAAGTCCCCTAAAATACGGCTCGCCTTTTTGAGCAAATATCTCAGTAATACTTAAAGCATTTTCTAATTCAATATTCTTATCCACATCAAAGTATGTAAAACCAATTTTTTCGGCAAGTAATTTGCCTATAACCGATTTCCCACTTCCCATAAAACCAGTAAGTACTATATTTTTTTTCATTAATAGTTTTTTATTCTTTTTTTATAAGAAATAAATGCTGTTTTCATATCTACTAATGTATCGCCGCCAAATTTTTCTATAAATGCGCTGGCAAGTTCAATTGCTACTACCGCCTCTCCAACTACACCGGCGGCTGGCACAGCGCAAACATCGCCCCGTACTAGCGAAGCAAGTGATGTTTTTTTGGTTTTTATATCAACCGATGACAACGGTTTTGCAAGCGATGGAATTGGCTTCATAACGCAGGAAATAAAAATATCTTCCCCGTTAGTCATACCGCCTTCAAAGCCACCCGCGTTGTTTGTTTTTCTATAAAAACTTTTCTCTTTTGAGTAATAAATTTCATCGTGCATAATAGAGCCGGGCAATGAACCATAAGAAAAACCAGCACCAAACTCAACACCCTTTATTGCCTGCACAGCCATAAGGGCAGCGGCAACTTTTGCGTCTAACTTTTTGTCCCACTGTGTGTGACTGCCAAGCCCAAGCGGAACATTCTGCGCAACAAGCGAAAATATGCCGCCAAGAGTGTCGCCTTTTATTTTTGCTTCATCTATTGCTGATATCATTGCTTTTTCAGCGGTTTTATCTGGAGTTCTTACAACCGATAATTCCGTGAATTTTTTTATTTCTGAAAGAGACAACTTTGATATATCCGACTTTATGCCACCAATTTCTTTTACAAAAGAAAACAACGAAACATCAAAAACTGCTAAGAGTTTTTTGCAAAGCGCACCTGCGGCAACTTTTGATGCGGTCTCCCTGGCAGATGAGCGCTCAAGAATGTCACGGATGTCTTGCCTATCGTATTTAAGTACACCTACCAAATCGGCATGGCCGGGCCTGGGGCGGGTTTGCACTTTACTTTTATCAATTATTAAAGCTTCAGCCGCCATAATCTCTTGCCAATTTTGCCAGTCCAAATTTTTAATTACAAGGCATATTGGCGCACCCGTGGTTTGACCAAGACGCACACCACCAGCGAACTCTACTGTGTCTTTTTCAATTCGCATTCTTGCGCCACGACCATAACCCAATTGCCTGCGGGCAAGCTCTGCATTTATATCATTTGCCGAAATTTCTAACCCAGCCGGAAAACCATCAATTATAACTGTTAGCGCTTTGCCGTGTGTTTCACCTGCTGTAAGATACCGAAACATTTTGCCTCCACATTTTAATAACAAAATTATATTGATTTTCGCGAACTCATTTTAAAAAACTGAACCAAAATACACTACAAAAATTTTTGAACTTTAAGTTTTTTAAGTGCAGGGTAATTATACAATTTATATATCATTATTGGCAAACCTATATGCAAAACCCTCAAACATAAAACTGATTGACTTTTCTGATAGGTTTTATTATAATTCATCTCAATTTCAACCCGTATTTTGCAATAGGTTTGTGCGGTTTTGGACCCGAATGGAAGAACCGAGATGAAAGAGACGGAGGCATTTTTGACGAATTCCCACCCAAGGCGGGCTACCGCAGGGCATGCCAAGTCAAGCTGCAAAATCCAGGTTCAATACTAAACGAGGGCTAAAAAATGAATGCAACTTCAAAAACAAAACAGCAGGTTTTAGTGCTTATCAAACCCGATGGCATTAAAAAGTCACTTACCGGCAACATTCTTACAAAACTTTCCGAGGCAAAACTTGTAATTGTAGGCGCAAAAGTTGTGCGCGTAAGCCGCGAGCTGGCGTCAGCTCATTACCAACACCTTAAAGATAAACCCTTCTTTGGAGAGCTAATTAACTTTATTATGGGCGATTTACATGGGTATCCGTACAACAGAGTAATTGCTTTCGTTTACGAAGGTGATGATGCAATTTCAAAACTTAGAAAACTTGCCGGCGCAACAAACCCCGAAGAGGCCGAGGCAGTAACAATTCGCGGCGCTTATGGAAGAATAACAACAAAAGGCATTTTTGAAAATGTTATACATTGCTCTTCAGATCCAGCAGAGGCCGAGCGCGAAATTAAACTTTGGTTTAAACCAGAAGAGTTAGTTGAAGTTATGTATGCTACAAAAGAAGCGGTTGTAGAAAAAGTCAAAGAAACTGTTTGGTCGTAAAAAATTAATAAATACAAGAGAAATAAAATGACAAACTTTGTAGAAAAATGGGTACAAGCTCAAGCTGAACTTACGAAACCAGATAAAATTTACTGGATGGATGGAACCGAGGAAGAAGCAAGGCGATTAGTTTACATTGGCCTTACACAAGAAAAATTTGCCGGCAAACCAACTTTTTACAAATTAAACGATAAAATATTTCCTAACTCATATTTACACAACTCGCACCCAAGCGATGTGGCAAGAACCGAACACCTTACCTTCGTTTGCCACCCTACAAAAGAAGAAGCAGGCCCCAACAATAACTGGATGGCGCCCGATGAGGCAAAAACAAAATTAAATAAATTATTTGACGGCTGTATGCGCAGCAGAACTATGTATGTTATCCCTTATACTATGGGGCACCCAAGTTCGCCTTATTCTAAATCGTGCATTCAGGTTACCGACTCGGTTTATGTTGCTGTAAGCATGCGTATAATGACACGCGTTGGCAAAGAAGCATTGGACAGAATTGGCGATAGCGACAACTTTGTAAAAGGTCTGCACTCCGTTGGCGACCTTGATCCGCAAAGACGTTTTATTATGCATTTCCCGCAAGAAGGGCTTGTTATGAGCATCGGCTCAGGATATGGAGGAAACGCTTTACTTGGCAAAAAATGTTTCTCACTTAGAATTGCATCTTGCCTTGGGCAAAAAGAGGGCTGGCTTGCAGAGCATATGATTGTAATAGGCATTGAGGACCCATCTGGTGAAACCACTTATTTTCTTGGTGCATTCCCATCGGCCTGCGGTAAAACAAACCTAGCACTTATAAACGCGCCTGCCGGCTACAAAGTAAAAACTTTGGGCGACGATATTGCATGGCTAAATGTTGGCGAAGACGGTAAACTCTATGCCATTAACCCGGAAACCGGCTTCTTTGGAGTAGTACCGGGAACATCTAACAAAACAAACCCAAAGATGATTGAAACAATAAAAAACGATAAATTCTTCCCAACACTTTTTACAAATACCGCTCTTGATTTAGATACAAACTCCCCATGGTGGGAAGGTTTATCTAACGAAGTACCAAAAAATATGCTCAACTGGCAGGGTGAAAAATACGACCATGCCTCCGGCAAACCTGCCGCTCACCCAAACTCGCGCTTTACCGTTTCTATAAAAAACTGCCCTTCAATATCTGAAGAATTTGATAATCCAAAAGGTGTGCCAATTTCAGGTATTATATTTGGCGGCAGAAGAAAAGACACCATCCCGCTTGTCTGCGAAACATTTAACTGGGAACACGGCGTTTTTGCCGCTTCCACGCTCGGCTCCGAAACAACAGCAGCTGCCTCGCACTCAACTGGTAATGTTCGCCGTGACCCTATGGCAATGCTTCCATTTTGCGGCTATAATATGTCTAGTTATTTTACACATTGGCTAAACTTTGGAAAAAAACTTAAAAATCCGCCAAAAATATTTATGGCGAATTGGTTTAAAAAAGATGAAAATGGCAAGTTTATTTGGCCTGGTTTTGGTGAAAACTTCCGTGTAATAAAATGGATGATAAATAGAGTTAAAGGTAAAGCAGATGGCGTAGAAACGCCTCTTGGCTTTATGCCAAAAATGTCGGAGTTTGACCTATCGGGCCTAAACCTTTCAAAAGAAGTTGTAAAAAAACTCTTTGAAGTAAACCCTAAAGAATGGGAAAAAGAACTTGAAGAAATAGAAAAGTTTTACGGCCAATACGGCTCTGAAATCCCAGTGGCTTTACTAAACAAACTAAAAGAACTTAAAGAAAAAATAAAATAACTAGCAAAAGTATTTTATTGGTTGTTTTAATTTAGTTTTATGGATACAGTAAAAATAATGGTTATCCTCACAGTAATTCTGTGGGGAGTAGCTCCAATCTTTGACAAAGCCGCACTGCGCGGCGCAACCCCTTTAGACGGCACAATTGTACGCGGAATTGTTGTTGGTTTAATTATGCTTTTTGCGGCTCTAATAGCCGGAAAATTTAAGGCAATAGCCGCAATGCCTACAAAAAGTTTAATTTACTTTGCCCTGTCTGGACTGATTGCCGGCTCTTTAGGTGTGTTCACTTATTTTAAGGCCTTAGAGCTTGCACCGTCATCAAAAATTATCCCTCTTGCCGCTACATACCCTCTAGTTACAGCACTTCTTAGCGTTTTATTCCTTGGAGAAGCACTAACCTTTAGCCGCATTATTGGCATTGCGCTAATCTGTACCGGTATTTTTCTGGTAAAATAAAATTATGCGCGAAAAAATAAATTATTCAGTTATTGTTGTTGGCGGCGGGCATGCCGGCGCCGAAGCCGCACTTGCTTGCGCAAGAATGGGCCTTAAAACTTTGCTTATAACAATGCGGCTTGATAAAATTGCCGCAATGTCTTGCAACCCGGCAATTGGCGGAATTGCAAAAGGCCAAATTGTACGCGAGTTAGATGCCATGGGCGGCGAGATGGCAAAAGTAACCGACGAGGCAGGCCTGCAATTTAGAATGCTCAACCTTTCAAAAGGCCCGGCAGTGTGGTCGCCAAGAGCTCAATGCGACAAAAAACTATACCACCAATTAATGCGCTCTGTTTTGGAAACTCAGGAAAACCTTGATTTGCTTGAAGCGGAAGTTAGTGAAGTTATTGAAAGCAAGCGTAAAGTTATTGGAGTTAAAACTATCGATGGCTCAACTTATAATTCAGATGCAGTAATAATTACAACTGGAACTTTCCTTAAAGGTGTTTTACACACCGGCTTAAAAAGTTCCTCTGGCGGTAGAATAAATGAAAAATCTTCGGAGTTTTTATCGGACTCACTTAAAAAACTTGGCTTTGAAGTTGGTAGGCTTAAAACAGGCACACCGGCAAGGTTAGATTCTGCAAGCGTTGATTTTTCAAAAATGTCCGCACAACATGGGGATGAACCGCCAATTCCTTTTTCCCACTTTACCAATAAACTAATTTGGCAAAAAAATAAAAAACAACTCCCGTGTTATCTAACATATACAAATGAAACAACACATCAACATATCAAAAATAATTTAGATCGTTCACCACTTTATAGCGGCAAAATTAAAAGCATCGGGCCCCGTTACTGCCCCTCAATAGAAGATAAAGTTATACGCTTTTCCGAGCGCGACCGCCATCAGGTATTTTTAGAGCCCGAAGGTTATAACTCAAACTGGCTTTATGCAAACGGAATATCTACAAGCTTGCCAGAAGATGTTCAAGATAATATTGTTCATTCAATTGAGGGATTAGAAAATGCAAAAATCCTTCGCTATGGTTATGCCATAGAGTACGATTACTGTCCGCCAACACAGCTAACCCAGACACTTGAAACAAAAAACATTGAAGGGCTATACTTTGCCGGCCAGATAAACGGCACAACTGGTTACGAAGAAGCAGCTGCACAGGGTTTTATGGCTGGGGTAAATGCTTCACTTAAAATTCAAAACAAAGAACCTCTCACATTAAGCAGACAAGAAGCATATATAGGCGTTATGATTGATGATCTTGTTACAAAAGGCGTAGATGAACCATACCGAATGTTTACCTCGCGTGCTGAACATCGGCTTTATTTAAGAAACGACAATGCCGATTTGCGCCTAATGGAATATGGCCATAAAATAGAGCTTATAAATTCAGAAATCTATGAAAAATTCCTGCTCTATAAAGCTTCGGTTGAAGGTTTGCTTAAAGCAAAAAAGAACATAAAACCAGAACTCCCGTGCAATGAAGAGCTTTACCCATGGGATAAAGAAGCTGTTACATTTCAGGCAGAAGTTACAAAAAAATATGGCGGCTATATTGCACGGCAAAACCAGTTTGCCGCAAAACTTGGCAAAGAAACCAATAAAAAGATACCAGATAATTTCGACTACGACAAAGTAATATCTTTGCTTGCAGAAGCTCGTCAGAAATTTAAAAAAATAATGCCAAAAACAATTGGCCAGGCGCTTAGAATTCCGGGTATATCACCGTCAGACATAGCGGTAATACTAATTCACCTAAAAGGTAAAAAATAAATGGATATTCAACAACAGTTATTAGAAAAGTTTAAAAACTTTATAGAGAACTATATTGACGAGCTTAAAGTTGAACAACAAGACCAGCTAATGCGTTTTTTACAATTACTAACAGAAACTAACTTAATACACAATTTAGTTTCTTTTAAAACATTTGAAGAACTTGTTTTTAGGCACGCTGCCGACTCACTCTGTGCCCTGCCTATAATAAATAGAATTATTAAAGAAAAAAATATAGCTGCGCCTTCAATTGTAGATGTTGGCTCGGGTGGAGGATTTCCCGCAATACCACTTAAAATATTTTTACCTCAAAGCAGATTTTTGCTTGTTGAATCAGTTGGTAAAAAATGTGTATTTTTAAAAGAGGCATCTGCGGCACTTGGCTTTGAAAATTTCAGGGTAGAAAATATAAGAGCAGAAGAAATTGGAAGGGCAAGTGATTGCAGAGAGAAGTTTGACTTTGCTACATCTCGCGCACTAAGCGGATTTAATTCAAACTTAGAATTTATATCCCCATTTGTAAAACCAGGTGGACTTTGCATTATTTATAAGTCAGACAAATACAAAGATGAACTAATAAACGCAGAAAATGCACTAAGAAAACTTAACCTAAAACTTTTAGAAATTTTCTCCTATGAAATTCCATTAGAAACCGAAACAAAAAAATTCAACCTACTTGTACTTGAAAAAACTGGCCACACACAAAACACTTACCCCCGCCGCACTGGCATACCAGAAAAAAACCCTCTTTAGGCAAGCATTTTATAGCTGTCATCCCCGTCAGCCCAAGGCTGACCCTCCTTGAGCGGGCAGGCCGAAGGTCCCGCCAAAGGCGGTGAGGCAGAATAGCGCCGCGACTTAAATCAAATTTATATATCTACTTTTGCTTGTTTTCCGATGAAGTGGCAAATAAATTCTCTACGCTTAATAATTCTTTGCCTTTTTCAAATATTGGGTCGGCTTCAAAGCGCTTTTTTATTGCGCCGTTGTTTAAGTAGTTATTTAGGGAAAGCAGTATCATTCCCTGGTCTAACGATAAATACTTATAGGCAACCTTTTTTGTCATTGGATCTAACGCATCATAAAAACCGTACTCGCCGTATGCATCCCAGCCATCAAGCATTTTGCGTATGTTTTTTATTGCTTCTTTTGGCGCAAACTCTAACGCTAAAAATGAGGCATGCGGCGTTATGGCGCCTGGTTTATAGCCAAGCGTGCCAAGTGGTTTTACACCAAACTCGCTATAGCCGCCTTTTGGGTCGGACGACGGGCTCATTCCCCAAACTGGGTACTTTAAATAATTTAGTGTGTAATCAATTGTGGCATCTACATAATTTTGGTCGTTTAAGCCAAGCCCTTTAGGCGCATATTTTTTTTCGTCTAAAAACAATGTTGGCATTAGTGCTTCAAATACTGAACCGCCCCATGATGGAATATATTTATACACTTTGCCTTGAGCATTTTTCCACTCATACCAGCCAGCATAATATTGTACACCTTTATAATTTTTAAGCTCACGGTGTTTTGGTTTTTGTGTTGCCCAGTCGTACTCTAAGGGGAATGTTCTTACCATTTTAAACCAGTGGTCTTTTTCAACATCGCCTTTTGCAATTGCTATAAAGCTTGTTAACCGCGGTTCTGTGTAAAATATGCCATAGTGATAATTTACATATTGCCCCATGTTTTCATAAAAGCCGTGCCACATTTGCTGTTCAACATTGTCATAAAAAAAGTTAAAGTTCCCGCGATTTATTAACTCCTCACAAGTTTGCCCAAGCTCAGTTGGAAAGGCATTTTTAACTATGTACATTCCAGCCACAAGCCAACCGCTATCTACCATTGAAATAAAATATTCAGTGCGAGTTCCCCATGTTGTATCGTAATAATTGTAAGGGAAACCATATTTTGATGTGTCCATTGTTTTTACTGTGTTAAGTGTCAACTTTAATCGCTCTATGGCATCTTCTTTTGTAATAAATCCAAAGTCGTAAGCTGAAACAACGCTGCACAAATAAACACCAATGTTTGTTACATTTGTGTAATCACCTATTGAACTGCCTTCGCCCATTGGCTCTTTTTCGTTTAGTGTTATTGTGTCTAAAACAAGACCGTGCTTTTTATCTACTATATTGTCAAAAAATTTCCAAGTATCTTTTGCTATTTCTTTTAGCATTGCGTTATCATCTGCTGGGAATTGTTTTTTTACAATTGTTTGTTTAGGGAAACCGCCTATGCGGGTTGATAAAAACTTCATAAACTCTGTTCCGCTTACAAAGCGAAACTTTCCGCCATCGGCACTGTGTAATTTAAACTCATAAACTCCATTTGATATATAAAGTATTGCTTCTGGATTTTTTGTTAAGTACTCAAGCAGTTTTGCTGGCTCATTTGTGCCTGCCGATTTTTTATTGTAACCGCCTTTTTTATCAGCTGTCCAAAATTCTTTTTTAGTGTATGATGGGTCTTCAAGTAAAATATATTCTTTGTCTTTATTAACTGATGGCGGACGGCAAAATACATCCTCTGTTTTTTCGCCTGTTCTAAGAAATTTAATGTTATCTATATATATTGCACCTTTCTTTTTTGTTACACCGCGGGAATTAAAAGTTATTACAAGTTCATCTAAATCTGAAAGTGCAGAGCGCGGATTGTCCCATATTTTTTGGTTTGTTTTATCGTATAGTCCATTAAAGTAAGAAAGCGGTACTTTGTAAGTTTGCCAATTCTCAGTTATGCCTTTTACCTGATACATTCCGGTAAGTTTTGCCCTGCGCTCAGTTTGATCTTTGTATTTTTTTAACTCTAAAACAAATTCTTGTGTAAAGCCCTCTTTTGCATCTCCTTTTACATCAAAGCAAACAAAATCGTACTTACTGGCATCAAAGTTTATAAGCTTTGTCCAAAAGCCATTCATTGCGCTGGGCCGTTTTGAGTCAACGCTGTAAACAAGTTTCAGCGCTTTTTTTGAGCCGTTTAGGCCATCTATTTTTACAACCTGCTCTTTACAATAAGAATCGGGGTCGTTTTCTTCGTCAAAGTTTTCGTACTTCCATGAACCTCTATCGCCGTTTAGGTAATTTTGCTGACTATAACCCTCATAATCATCAACCATAACCGTTTCTTGTTTTGTTTCGGTTTTAGCTGGGGCCTTTGCGGCAAAACTTACACCATTTAAAAACAATACTACCGATAAAAATAAAGCGATTGTTTTACGCATTTTTTCTCCATTATACAGGTAGCACTATTTGCTTAACTAATACTGCATCCTGTTTTTATTTTTAATAATTTTCCGCCGATGGCTCAAAAAATGCTTTTGGATGCAGGCACGCCGGGCACTGTTCCGGTGGAACTGAGCCTTCGTGCATGTAACCACAATTTCTGCAACGCCATTTTATTGTTTTTTGTTTCTTAAACACTTCTTGTTTTTCAATGTTTGCGGCTAGTTTAAGGTATCTTTGCTCATGACCTCTTTCTGCAACAGATACACTGTTAAAAGCGGAGGCAATATCTTCAAAATCCTCTTCTTTGGCAATAGCAGCAAACTCCGGGTAAAGTTTTGAGTGTTCAAAGTTTTCACCAGCTGCGGCCTCTTTTAGGTTTTGAAGTGTTGTATCAATTATGCCCGCCGGGAAAGCGGCTGTTATTTCCACCATACCACCTTCAAGAAATTTAAAAAACCTTTTAGCGTGTTCTTTTTCGTTATCGGCTGTATCGGCAAATACCGCGGCTATTTGTTCATATCCTTCTTTTTTTGCTTTACCTGCAAAATAAGTGTAGCGGTTTCTTGCCTGCGATTCGCCGGCAAATGCTTTTAAAAGATTTTTTTCGGTTTTTGTGCCTTTTAAACTTTTCATTACTTCCCCCTACTAATTTATTTAAAATTATTTTTATTAACCGTATTTATTTTTAAATTCAGCGTACAAGCAATTAGCTCTTCCAAAGACCATGCAAGTTGCAATATGCTCTTGCAGATATTTTTGCTCCACTAACGCAAAATTCTGCCTCTGGTGCATCACCCGGTTTAAGGAACTTTTTACATACTTTGCCATCTACATTTACCTCTATCCATTCAATAAAGTGCTTCTCTTCCATTGGGTGAGCAATACTGCCGACCTTTACTTTTACACCATTTGAAGTTACCTCAATTACAGGAATGTGCTTTTCCTTTGAAGCTTCAACTGAATTCTCTGTTACAAGTTTCATTGGCTGGCCGCAACAAACAAGCTCTCCGCCGCCCAAATGTAACACTTCAACTATATTACCACACACCTCACACTTGTAAATACCTTTTGCCTGTGTCATTTTTAGCTCCTATTTTCGCCCCGAAATATCTGGGCTTATTTTTTATTAGATTTATTAATTTTCTTGTTTTGTTTTATTAATTCGTTTAATTGTTTTTGCGCGCTTTCTATGTCGGGGCCAAAAGAATACACCTGACCGTACTCATCTACCACAAAATTCGCAGGTATTCCGCGCACACTATAAGCATTTGTAACCTTGTTATCTGCGTCAAATAATAAGGGGTAGTTTAATCGTTGCTTTTCTTTGAATTTTTTTGCTTTATTAATGCTACTGTCTAAATTTATTGCTAATAATTGAAAGTTTTTATCTTTGTTGTTTTCCTGTATTTTTATTAACACCGGCACTTCTTCTACACAAAAGGGACACCAACTGGCACCAAAACTTAAAAGCACGGTTTTACCTTTCAGGTCTGAAAGTGTAAATGTTACACCCTCGGTATCTGAAAGTGTGAAATCAGGTGCGATGCCCTGCGGTGATACCTGGGCACTAAGATTTATAAAACTGCCTGCAATAAAAAACAGCATCAAGGAAACACACACAGTAAATAACTTTTTCATTGTTACACTCTCTCTTCTATTGACACACTACTTTCTATATTTTCGTTACAGCAGGTATTTTTTTGCAAGCTCAAAACCGGCATCAAAACACTTTTTAATTTCATCTGTAGATGGCGCGTATTTAATTTGCAAAAGTGGGTGCGCAATTTCAATGCCGCCCTCAATCATAATTTCTTCTATCTGTTTTACCGACTCGCCGCTCCAACCAAATGAACCAAAAGCCATACCAAGGCGATTTTTAATTTTCATACCTTTTATAAAATCTAAAAATCCAGCCATTGCCGGCAGTATATTATTATCGTGCGTAGAAGACCCAAAGAAAAATAACTTTGAAGCAAAAATGTCTTTTATAACTTCCGTTCTATCGGCTTTAGCGATATCGTAAAGTTTGGCATCGCCACCTGCGGCAATAATGCCTTCCAGAATTGCTCTTGCCATTTTTTCACTTGAACCCCACATTGTTTCATAAACAATTACAGCACTTTTTTTGTAAGGGAAGTTTTTTGACCATAACGCATATTTTTCAACTATTGTTTTTGGGTTTTTGCGCCAGATAATGCCATGAGCGGGTGCTATGGTGTCTATTTTAAGACCAAGTTTTATCAACTCATCAATTTTTCTTGCGATAAGCATACTAAAAGGAACAAGGATATTAGCATAATATTTTTCGGCCTCATCCATTAAAACACACTGGTCAACTTCATCGTCAAACCTGCCAGATGAGGCAAGGTGTTGGCCAAAGGCATCGTTTGGAATTAAAAGTCGGTCTTGTGGGATGTATGTAAACATTGAATCGGGCCAGTGGATCATTGCAGCGTCAATAAACTGTAGTGTTTTTGAGCCGATTTCCAATGTGTCTCCGCTTTTTACAACCTGAAAGTTCCAAACCGGGTTTGGATAATAATATTTGAAAAGCCCATCTTTGCACTTTGCTGTGCCAAATATTTTCGCGTTTTTTGCAAGCTTCATTATTTCAGGTATGGAACCAGAGTGATCGGGCTCTATGTGATTTACAATTATATAGTCAATTTTTGCTGGGTCTATAATTTCGCTAATTCGCTCTATCCATTGAGCAGAAAAACCGGACTGTACCCCATCAATAAGCGTAATTTTCTCATCAATTATAAGATATGAATTGTAGGTTGTGCCATGTTGGAGATTATATGTATTGCCATGAAAAGTTTTTAAGTTCCAGTCAACAGCACCTACCCAATAGACATTTGGTGCAACTTTTATCTTTTCCATTTTTCACTCCGCTACGGCTATGCGATTATTTCTTTTTTATGTAACCCTTAAATATATTGCCTTCTTTTTCCAATGCAAGAAACTCATTGCCGGTCATTTGGCACCACTTTGGTATATCTTTTTGAAAACCATAATCATCAGCCAGAACAAGCAAAACCTGTCCGCTTGAAAGTTTATCAAGTTCTTCTTTTGTTTTAACTATTGGCATCGGGCACATAAGCCCTGTGCAATCAAGCTCTTTATCAAATTTAATCATATAAATAAGTTTACCTTCGCTTCTTTTGCCTCCGCAAGATAACTTATGGCTCCGGCAAATTCGTCAACTTCATCGCTAAGGTCATCTTTATCAAGACCAAGAACGCCACAACTCATTGTGCAAGCAATATACTTTACCCCAAGAGAGCGCGCTGTTTTCATCATTTCGGAAAGGGTTGCAACTTTTTTTTGTTTCATAAGCAACTTCATTAAAATTGGCCCAATGCCTAAAAAGTTAAACTTAGATATTGGCAAATATCCCGTGTTTAAAACTCCAAACATTTTCTGCAAAAAGTTCTGTTTGCTATTTACCACAAACATATTTTTCTTAAGTACATTTAAACCCCAAAATGTGAAAAATATCGTCGCTTCCATACCGCTTGCGGCGGCAGTTGTGGCAAGTGTAAACGCAGCTATCGCCTTATCTAACTCGCCAGAAAAAAGAATAATTGTCATTTTTTCTTTTTGTTCGCTCATTTCTTCGCCTTGGTTTTTGATTCTACCTCTGTGCACCCATAAGAACAGCCACAAGATGAAACAGACTTTTGCTGTTTGCTTTCTTCCGACTTGCAACCACACGAACAATCATCGGCACATTCAGTTATTGGTGTACCACATGGTTTACAAATTTCAACTTCTCCACAACCACAGTTACAGTCTGCTTGGTTTTCTGTTTTGTTATTTTTAATTTTTACTCCTTTTTTAGTCAAGTAATCTTCAAGCGCTTTATGCAAAGCATCTGCCCCAAGGTTTGAACAGTGCATTTTGTTAGGAGGAAGGCCGCCAAGTTCAAGGGCAACATTGGCATTTGTTATTTTCATAGCGTCGGCAACACTCTTGCCTTTTCCCATTTCTGAAACCATAGATGAAACGGCAATTGCTGCGCCACAACCAAACGTTTTAAATTTAATATCTGTAACTATATCATCTTTTACCTTAACATAAAAAGTCATCATATCGCCGCATACTGGGTTGCCAACCTCACCAACACCATCGGCATCTTTTATCTCGCCAACATTTCTTGGATTTGAAAAGTGATCCATAACTTTTTCTGAATAAAAAGGCATACTCTCCTCCTATATTAATTCAAATTATTCTTAATAAAATTACTAATGTTCAAACTTTTGCAAACACTACTCTTCGTTGTGGTTGTGGTCATGCTCATGGCCATAATCTGTACCCGGGCCGGCAACTTGCCTTTCTCCGGTTTTTATAAAGTGGTCATACAATGGCGACATTTCTCTTAAGCGTTTTACAATTGCAGGAAATTCCAAAAGAAACCGGTCAACATCGGCCATAGTATTATATTTTGATAACGCTATTAGAAGTGAACCTTGACCAACCGCCGGATCTGCACCTATTGCAGTTAGAACATGAGACATTTTAAGTGCTTTTGAAGCACATGCTGAACCGCTTGAAACCATAAAACCCTTACTGTCTAAAAGCAACATCATTGCCTCGCCTTCAATAAACTCTATTGAAAAATTAACATTGTTTGGCATTCTATTACTTGTATGGCCGTTTAAATAAACATACTCAACTTTTTTTGGCAATTCTTCAATTAATTTATCTCTTAACTCTTTAATACTTGCGGAGTTTTTTATCATTTCGTTTTTAGCTAATTCGCAGGCGACACCAAAACCAACTATTGACGGAATATTTTCTAATCCCGCCCTGCGGCCTTCTTCCTGAACGCCACCGTCAATTTGAGGAGTTACGCGCGTCCCCTTTTTTACATACAACGCGGCTGCGCCTTTTGGCCCATGAAACTGAGAAGCGGAAAACGAAAGCAGGTCAACACCTAAATCATTCACATCTATTGGTATTAAGCCGGCAACACATACAGCATCTGTATGAAACAAAGAACCGTTTGCTTTTGTAAGCAACACAAGCTCTTTAATATTTTGGATTGTGCCTATTTCAGTGTTTGCGGTTTGTATTGAAACAAGTATAGTATCTTTTCGTAAAGCCACTTTAAGATCATTTGAATTAACTTCGCCAAGCTGGTTAACAGGTAATATCGTTACTTCAAAACCAATTTTTTCTAACCTGCGCGCGGCATATAAAACCGAAAAATGCTCAATTGCGCTAACAATTATATGTTTGCCCTTATGCGCATTGGCATCGGCAACACCCTTTATTGCAAAGTTATTTGCCTCTGAACCACAGGAAACAAAGTATATCTCGCCTACTTTTGCGCCAATAAAATCAGCTACGCTTTTACGAGCAATATCAAGCGCGTCTTTTGCCACAGCTCCAACTGAGTGCATATTCTGAGGGTTACCGTAGTTTTCCTTTAAAAAAGGCACCATTGCCTCAAGAACTCTTGGGTCAAGCTGTGTGGCTGAGTTGTTATCAAAATATGTTATTTGCATATATTACCTGCACTTTTTGCACAAACCTCTAAAATAACCGTGAATTTGTTTTATTAAATGACCCTCTATTTCTTTCTTTTGGCAATTTGGGCAGGTAACATTTATATCAATTATGGCGCCACAGTTTTCGCAAACAAAGTGGTGGTGCCAATTTGTAATACCATCAAACCTTACTTCCTGACCAATTGTAAGTTCACCAACCAAACCACTTCTGGCAAACATCTCAAGTGTATTATAAAGTGTTGTTTTTGAAAGTGTGGGAATTTGATTTTTTAACTTCTTGTAAATTAAATCTATCGATGGATGGCTTTTATTGCCAGCCATAAAACTCAAAATCTTAAGCCGCTGGTATGTCGGCTTAAGCTTACAATTTAACAACCGTGTTTTGAGTGTTTCCAATTTTGTAATCATTACAGTTTGGATTATAAACAAATCCGAATTACTTGTCAAGTTATTTTTATATTGTTGAACCCGAAATTTGAAAAGTCCGAGTTAAAACACTGCCAATAAAGCGCCGCTATAACTGTTTTTGAATCCTTTATTTTACCTGCATGAATCAATGCAAGCAACTTTTTGAAAGGTACCGCTTTATATGAAATAAACTCGTCTTCATCAGGAGATGCATCAGCTTTACTAAGCCCAAATGCGGCATATATATGCAATACCTCATCGGCAAAGGCAGGAGTAGTCCAAAAAGTAGTTAGTTTTATTATTTTTTTTGCAGTAAAACCCGTTTCCTCTTTAAGCTCGCGCTTTGCACAACTAAGTGAGCTTTCACCGGGGTCTATTTTACCTGCAGGAACTTCTAATGTAATTTCTTTTACAGGGTAGCGATATTGTTTTACAAGCGCGACTGTATCTTTATTAATAAACGGTAAAACAGCAGTAGCGCCCGGATGCACAAGAAACTCCCTAATTGCTTTTTTGCCGTTTGGCAAAATTATTTCATGTGATGTAAAACCAACTGCCTTACCTTTATAATCAAACTGTGTTTTGTGATATTTTTCTTTCATTTTGCCTTTGGGTTCCATAACACAATTTCTTCAAGCGGTTTTCTTATTGGATCACGCGGTTTACCTGACGAGTAGCCCAGCGTAAGCAAACACTCTGGCTTCCAATTTTTTGGCAAGCCAAGCAATTTTTTTATTTTATTTGCCTTAAACCAACCAATATAACAAGTGCCAAGCCCAAGCTCAGTAGCTTTTAACGCACAATGCTCCAATGCAATACCAATGTCTATAAGGTGATAATTAACACCCTGAATAAGCTCGCCTACCTTATGCGTTAATAGTTGCAGCTGGCTTGCCGCAACTATTATTACAGGCGCACTTTTCGCCCAAGTGTTTGGCACAGTTACACCCATACATTGCTCTATAAATTTTTCTTTTAACTCTTTTTGGTCTATTACAATAAAACGCCATGGCTGGGCATTGCATGCGGAAGGCGCAAGGCGCGCGGCTTGTAAAATTGCCTCAATTTTTTCTTTTTCTACTGTTCGCGAATCATAACTTCTAACAGAGTACCTTTGCCCGATAAGTTCATCAAGTGTTGACATTTTTTGTCCCTTTAATGCGTGTATATAAATACAAGCACAAAAACCCAATTAAAATACCAAAACAATCTATAAGCACATCTATTACGCAACCTACTCTTCCAACAACAAATGACTGGTGGTACTCATCGCTTGCGGCATAAAACAAAGCAAATATACCGCCAAACGCGCCTGCAAAACTTTTATTTACAGTATTAAAAAATGCTCGCCGTGAAAGTAAAAATAAAATTGCGTATTCAGTTATGTGCGCTAACTTTCTTAAAATTAAGTCCCAAACGCCAAAGTTTGTTTTTAGGTTTGGTTGGTCTGATAAAAAATAAATTAACGCGCACCAAAGAAAAACCGAACCCCAGAAAAACCCAACTTTTTTATTTTTCGTAAAAGTGTCTATACTCATAATTTGCCATTGTCTTTAAAACTAAAATACCCATTTGCCGATATAATAATATGGTCTAAAACTTCTATACCCATAATTTTGCCGGCCTCGCAAAGTTGTTTTGTTATTGCAAAGTCATCAGAAGACGGCACACTTTGGCCAGATGGGTGATTGTGCGCAAGAATTATGCTTGCAGCGCTGTGTTTTAGTGCTGGTTCAAAAACTTCGCGAGGATGTACCAAACTTGCGTTTAAAGTGCCTACCGATATTTCCTCTTTATGCACAATTTTATTTCTGCCATTTAGGTATACTACAACAAACACCTCTTTTTTCCTGTTTGCAATGTCTTGCAGAGCACTTAAAACATCAGACGGCTTTGTTATTTGAGGAAACGGGTCTGCACCTAAATACCTTTTTGCAAGTTCCGCGGCGCAACAAAGTTCTGCGGCTTTTGCAGGGCCTATGCCTTTTATTTTTGCAAGTTCCTCATACGGCAATAAAAACAGCTTACCGTTTGGAAATTTTTTTAATATTTCTTTTGACAGCTCAAAAACATTTTTGCCGGCATAGCCAGTTCTTAAAAGCACACAGAGCAGTTCTTCATCTTTTAACGCCTGTGCGCCAAGCCGTTTAAGTTTTTCTCTGGGCATTTCCTGTACTACCATAGCATTTCCTTTAACTTTTCGCGTTGACTATTTTTTGTATTATAAAAGAACCCAAATATACCATTATAAAAGCTACCAGCAACATAAAATTGCCTAAAGTTGTACTAAAAAGCAACCCAACCATAGCGGGTTCCATAAGGTACAATAACAGCAAAAGCCCAAATGGCACAAAACTCATAACCAAGCCCGATGAACGCGCCTGTGCCGTAAGCGCGTTCAATTTATTTCTCAAATTCTTTTTTTCACGCAAATTGGAACAAACCATTGAGAGCATTTCAGATAAGTTGCCACCCGTTTGCCTTGAAAGTTTTATTGAATTTGCAGCAAGTAAAAATGCTTCAGAATGAATATTTTCGGCTAATGCCAAAAGTGCATCCGTAACAGGTATACCCAACTTAAAGCTGTTTAGAGCGGTAGCAAATATTTCAGAAGCTGAGTTTTTGTTTGAAAGCGTGTAGTTTTCAAGTGCCGATTCAAAGCTTTGGCCTGCCTGAACCGAACTTGAAACAGCCGAAAGTGCTTCTGTTAAGGTATCTTCAAAAGCAAAGTTCTTTTTACTTTTTATTGAGTTAAAATAACTGTTTATTGCCCAATACATTCCAAGTCCTGCAATAAAACCAAGTATTGGCTTTAAAAAAATAATAGCCACCATAAGGAAAAAAATTACGCTTACAGCTATCTTTATTTTTAAAGAAACTTTTGAGCTTGGATTTTCATATAATTGTGCAAGCGAGCTGTTAAACAAGCTTACTGCTTTTCCTTTTTTGTCTTTTATATCAAAACTTTTTTGCGTTTTTTTGCGCGCGACAAACTTTTTTAGTATCCAAAATGCGCCAAAAGACACTGCGCAAAATACGAGCAAAATTGTAGAAAACATTAAAATAAATCTCACAATATACCCTTGGCCTTTGCCTCTACTTCAAACTCTTTAGCAATGCCATAGTTTTTAAAACTGCCCTGCACTGTTTTGCCGTCATAACCGGTTTGCTCAAAACCAAAAATCGGAGCTGTTTGAACGGAACCGTCCGGCAACAAAGACAGTTTTGCTATCTGCGAAATTTTTCTTGAACCATCTTGATAACGCGCCAATTGCACAATTATCTGCACAGCCGAACAAATTTGTTCCTTTATTGCTTTTTCTGGCAACTCCATTCCTGACATCATAACCATTGTGATAATTCTTGAAACAACATCTTTTGCGGTATTTGCATGCACGGTAGTAAGCGAACCATCATGGCCCGTGTTCATTGCCTGAAGCATATCTAATGCCTCTCCGCCGCGACACTCGCCAACAATAATTCTATCGGGACGCATACGCAAAGCGTTTATAACAAGCCGCCTTATACTTATTTCGCCTTTACCCTCAATTGACTGTGGACGCGCTTCAAGGCGAATAACATGCTCCTGCGAAAGCTTTAATTCTGCTGAATCTTCAATGGTTACAATTCTTTCATCTGTCCCAATAAAAGTGGCAAGCGCATTTAACAGAGTTGTTTTACCTGTACCTGTTCCACCTGAAACAATAATATTTTTGCGCAGCATAACGCACACTTTTAGGAAATCTGACATCTCACTGCTTGCGGCACCAAAAGAAATCAAATCACTAAAAGCTATATTTTTTTTAAAAAACTTTCTTATGGAAAGCAACGGGCCGGATAATGAAACCGGCTCAATAACCGCATTAACGCGCGAGCCGTCGGACAAACGCGCATCTACTAAAGGGGACGCTTCATCAATTCTGCGGCCTATTGGCGCAAGAATTCTGTCAATTACGGTTTTAAGCCCTGCAATGTTTTCAAATTTCACGCTTGATGGTTTTAGTTTGCCATTTTCTTCAATAAATATTTTATTTGGCCCGTTAACCAATATTTCGCTTATTTTTTGGTCTGCGATAAGCTCTTCTAAAACACCCAAGCCCAGCGCCTGGTCAAGAACTTCTTTTGATATACGCTCCCGAATTTCATAGGTAAGCGTTGCGCTTTTTTCTAAAGATATTAACTCGTCAACTATTTTTTTTGCCTTTTGGCGTACCTCGTTTAAACCTGCTGTGTCGTCAAAGCGAATGGAACGAAGATCCATTTTTTCTATTAATTCTTTATGTATTTTTTCTTTAAACGCGCTGAAAACCGCATAAATTTTGTTTGGGTTTTCATGCAAAACCACAACTTGAGCAGAAAACTCTTCTTTTGAAATTTTATCTATAAGATTTTTTATGCCAGAGGCAAACTCAAATGACATGTTTGATAAGGATACAGAGTCAGGATTATTTAGAGCATCCACAAAATCTTTGTCGCTGTATGTTATTTCTGCGAAAATTTCGGCACCAATTGCCTCCGCAAGCTCCGTTGTTTTCATTTGGCCGCCAATATTTTTTCTACAAATCACAGGTTTTATTGCGTCTTTTGCCACAAAGTTTTTTGCCGCACTGTTAATAAAATCTTTCGCGCGAGCAACGCCAAAAGCATGTGGCTCAACAAAAAGCAAAACCATAGCACACTCATGAATAAGGTTTTGCATAGCAATATCTTCTACCAATGGCACGAAAATAAAAGATGAGGTTTTGGATAGTTGTTTTAGTAATTTAGATAAAAGCTGGGTGGAAGATATGTCGAAATCGGGCTTTATTAGTACGAGTTGATTTTTAGAACCAAAGTAGCCCTTTAGAATGTTGGGGCTTATATCTTGTGAAATGGCAATAATTTCAGATGCGTTTTTTACTGCAGGAAAGTTATAAACTAATTGTGCGCTAACAGCTTTTTCGCAAAAATCTAAAAACAAACCACCACTTATAGCACAAAGGTTTGCGCCAAAAAAAAACTTATCAGCACCAAAGCCCGCATCTGCAAGCGCAATTATTTTTCCCATAAATTTAACCCGGATTTAACTTTTAAAAGGTGAGTTAATTACTTTTTTGGTATTTTTTAAGAAGCTCAAGTGTCTCTCGTTGCTTTTTTTGCATCTGTTCCATTGCAACACCAGCAGGTTGCTGAGTTTTATCACCTTGAGTTTTTTGTACAGCTGCTGAGACACCCTCTATAATATCTTGAACCTTAGCACCACAGGTTTGCACTAATGTTTCCTCGCAAACAGGCCTTAAAGAAAACCTAACAATACTTTTTTCGCAGCATAACGCTAACAACTCTGCCTCTTGTGGTAAAACAGAAACGCAAACAGCAGACCTAACAGGAGAGTTTTCTTGTGATATTACACCTTGCTCACTCTGATTTTTTTGTGCCCCACCAAGGTATGCTTTATCTACGGAAAGCACAAGAATGTTTTGTAATACAGTAGCTGCCGCCTGCTGAAGTTTGCCGGCTTTATCTTCAAAATCAAAAACAGCAATTATATCTATTCTGTTGCCTGGCTTTATTCTATCAGCAAGACCTTCTTCATTTGGGTAAAGGGTAACCGCTCTTTTGCCTGTTGGTATTATAGACGACAAACCTGTTTCTAACCCAACTGTATAAAGCTTTGTTAAAATAAGCTGTTCCCCTTTTTCAATTGGCACAACACTCATAAAAAGCTTGCGACCGTCGGAACTATATAACTCTTTAACACTACCAAGCGCTCTGGGCTGAATGTAGTCCTTGGGGACAAGGGCTTCTTCAAACATACTCCCATCTAAAATCACATCTTGATCAATATATTTGTTTGCGCAAAGCACACTTACTTTTTGCGCTGAGGTTGAGTATTTTTTTTCTATGCCAACAAAATACATACCTGCAAAAAGCGCGGCAAGAAAACCACAAAGCAGTGCAATAAGAAGAGGTTTTTTCATTTATTTTATATTTTTTGTTTCATCAGAAATCTTTTCTGACGATTTGTTAAACATATCGGTAATTTTACCACCAAACATTTTTACAGCAAAAATCGCGATTATAGCGATTAATGCAATAATTAAAATATATTCAACCATACCTTGAGCTTTACGACCATTCCAAATTTTTCTCATACTTCCTCCTATTAATATTAAGCGCCGCCAGCGGGGGTCGAACCCGCGATCTCCGCCTTGAGAGGGCGATGTCCTAAACCACTAGACGATGGCGGCAGCTTTAATTTATTGTTTATTCAAGAAACTATTTTTTAAACTTTTGCATAAATTTTAGCAATAGCTTTACTTATTTATCTTTTGCATGAGGCGATCTCTATATTTTTACTTTTAAGATATTTTTTTCGTTATTACTTACTTCTTCATTGGCTTGCTGCTGAGCTACTGGCGTCTCCTGAACCCGTTGTGCTGGTATTCTTGTATTTGTTATTTGTTATTTCTTCTTTCTTATTTTTATTTGGATTTTTTTTGTAAGATCTCCATATACGAATCTGCTCACTATATTTTTCAACAATATCTGTTTTTAATAGATTTTGTATACTTTCAAGTATTTTTTCTTCATCTATAAGTCTGTTTATTTTTTTCTTTAAATGTCTTCTTATCATCATTAGTGTATCTTCGTGAAAAAATGCTTTTATCAGGTTTCCTGGCTGTAAGGCTGATATTTCTTCCCAGTATTCTTCCAATTCGTTTTTTCGTATTGCATCGTATGAGAGACAATACAATTTCTCTGTTATTTCGTTTACATCGCCGTTTATCATATCCAAAGAAAATACCAAAATCCTTCCTATGCCAGTCTTTTCAAATATTAACCTGTACAAACGCCATTCTGCTCCGTTTGTTAATACTACCCAATTAACTCCGCTTTGAGAAGCGTAACTTTCCGCCTGAAATATATGAGCTTCTTTCAATGAAGTATTCGCTGATTTAGCTTCAATATAAAAGCTCACTTTATTATTGATTTCAATTGCTAAATCCACAAACCGTTCTTTTATTTGAAATTCTTTTGTTATATGTTTTAATACATCATAGCCTAGTCCCTCTTCTAGAAACTTAATTACTCTGGTAACGACATCAGCTTCCTTTAAATCCTTTTCTTTTGCTTCCTGCCAGATAGGAATGAATTTCTTTACTGCTTTAAGAATTGGGTTTGCCATTTTACACTCTCCTTTTGCATAAACTTCAAAACATAAAAAAACAAGCAAAGCGATATATGCGTTTTGCTTGTTGGCATTATAGCAAAAAATATATCTGACTTAAAACAACTACAAAATCAAATCTATTATTGATTTCTTACTTATTAATAAAACTTACCCATAAATAACCTGTCAGTTATTCATTTGGCGCAGAGGGCTTTTGAACACCCTCTATGGCATTTGATATTTTACCTTCAAGTTGTAGTGCTTTTTGTGAGCACAAGTCGTATTTGCTTCTTGTATTTTGTATATGCGAGCCAAGTGTTTCAAACTCAATAAAGAACCTATCAAAATCGCCTTTTATTCTGCTTATTCTGCCAATTATTTCCGCGGCCTCTTTTTCCACCTTCATTCCTTTTAGCCCTTGCGAAATCACTTGCAAATAAGCATAAAAAGAGTTAGCAGAAACTGCTATAACTTTTTTTGCAAACGCATAAGCGCCAAGCGAACCCTCAACCTCTTCGTCTTTTATTATTACTTCGTAGTACACATTTTCGGCAGGAATATACATTAGGGCAAAATCAAAAGTGTTCTCATCTGGCCTGATATATTTTTTTGCAATGCTGTCTATGTGCTTCTTAACAGCAGAGACAAACTCTTTTCGCTCTACCTTCTTAACGGCTTCCTCTTTTGCATCAAGCATTCTGCGAAAACTTTCAAGTGGAAATTTTGAATCTATAGGAACTAAGCCCTGTGAAAGTTTTACCACGGCATCAACTACTTCGCCGCTTTTAAACTTATATTGCATAGCATAGTTTTCTGAAGGCAAAACTTGCGCTAACAAATCTTCTAACAAAAACTCGCCAAGATTTCCGCGAAACTTTGGGGCTTTTAAAATGTCTTCCAATGCTGAAATGTTTTTACCAACTTCAAATATTTTTTTGCTTGATTCAGAAAGCTCTCCAAGCTCCTTATGCACGCGGCTTACAACCTCCGACGCGCTATCCATTCTCACACCAAGCGAGTTCTGTGCCGAAACAAACTGCGTAAGAAATGCGTTCATTTGCGCGTTTAACATATCTGTGTTGCTTTTCATTCCATCAGAAAGCTGCTGCTTAACACCTTCTATCTGTTTTGTCATTTCTTCTATTTTTTTATCCGGTTTTTTAAGCAACGAAAAAACCGCCATGGCAATTAGCGCGCAGCAAGCTAAAAAAACGGTATAAAAAATTATTTGTTCGTTCATAAATTTTAAACTGGCATAGCAAATTTTATTTCAGGGGCTTTTTTTGTTTCTTCTTCGGCCGCAAAAAGTTCTTTAGCGCTATGCCCCATTGAGCCTGCAAATAAAACATAAGGTATTTGTGCTATTTTTGTGTTGTAATCTGCAACGGCAGAGTTGTAATACTCCCTTCTTAAAGCAATATCCGTTTCTACCCCGCTAATACGCCCCTGCAAATGCAAAAATGTGCCATCGGCTTTTAGCGTTGGGTAATTTTCTGAAACAGCAAACAAACTTTTAAGTGCCCCGCTAAGCATATTGTTGGCACCTGCCGCCTCTTTTGGCGTAGTTGCCGATAAAAATGAAGTTCTGGCAAGGGTAACTTTTTCTAAAACGCCTCTTTCGTACTGCATATAACCCTCGCAAACTTTAACAAGGTTTGGAATTTCATCAAAGCGCTGTTTTAAAAGAACCGCTATGTTTGCCCATGCTCTTTCTACATTAATTTTCATCTGTACAAGCAAATTATAAATACCAACAAATATCGCAGCCAACACCAATAAAACACCAACAACTATCAACATAGGTATAATCATTTTACCCTCCATTATGTCGCGCCCCGCTTTTGGCGGGACTTAGTACTCACTTCGTTCATACTTGGTTTGGCTAATATGATTACGCCAAACCGCTCTACAAGGGAAAACCTTAGGTTTTCCCGTTTCGTCGTCGCTCGCTCTGCTCGCTGAACCCTTTCCTATTATATGGTACCAATGGTTGGCCACGTCATCAACCACTTCGAGTGCCCTGGGCACTCTCGAAAGAACATTTTAAACAAATTTTGCGCTTTTACTTTACTCCAATTTTTTCAAATTTTGTGTACGGTATGAGAACTTTGGGTATTACAACCGAGCCGTCTTGTGTTTGAAAGTTTTCAAGTATTGCCGCAAAGGCACGGCCAACAGCAACACCTGAACCATTTAGCGTATGAACAAAATCTTTCTTTTTATCACTATAGCGCAATTTTATATCCATCCTTCGCGCCTGAAAGTCCATAAAGTTTGAGCACGACGATATTTCGCGCCAGTTATTTTCAGATGGCATCCAAACTTCAATATCGTAAGTTTTTGCGGAAGAAAAACCAAGGTCACCCGCGCAAAGCTCAACTACCCTGTATGGTATTTCAAGTAAACGCAAAACTTCCTCAGCATCGTTTAGTAAAGTTTCTAATTCCGCCATAGAATCTGCTGGCTTTGAAAACTTTACTATTTCAACTTTATTAAATTGATGATTGCGAATTAGTCCCTTTGTATCCTTACCGTATGATCCCGCCTCGCGCCTGAAGCACGGGGTATATGCAACATATTTTTTAGGCAGATCTTTTTCTTCCAACATATCACCGCGATGCATATTTGTAACAGGAACCTCGGCCGTTGGTATAAGATAAAGGTTATCTTCAGAACACTTAAAAAGCTCTTCTTCAAACTTTGGAAGCTGACCTGTACCAAGCATACTTTGTGCGCTTACCAAATATGGCGGCATAACTTCGCTGTAACCGCGAGAACGGTGTACATCAAGCATAAAATTAATTAAAGAGCGTTCAAGCACACATCCATCACCTTTTAACAACGCAAATCGCGCTCCTGAAAGTTTTGCGGCGGTTTCAAAATCCAAAATACCAAGTTTTTCACCTATTTCCGTATGCTGTTTTGGTTTAAATGAGAACTGAGGAACGGTGCCAAAGCGTTTTACTTCGTGGTTATCTTGCGGGCTTTTACCGTCAGCAATGTTTTCATCGGGCATATTTGGAACGCGCAAAAGGGCATCTTCAATGCGCTGTTCAATAGAGTTTACAAATAACTCTCTTTCGTTTATGCCGCTTTTGTTGCTATCAAGCTCTTCTTGCAACTGGGGTGAAACTTGCAACTTTTCACGCTTAAGCTTACCAACTTCTTGGGATATTTTATTCCTGCGTTCTCTAAGCGCATCTAACTCTGCGACAACCTTGCGGCGCTCCATATCCCACCGCAATATCTCGCTTAAATCATACTCCTGATTTCGCCTGCCAAGCTTGCGCGCTACTTCTTGCGGGTTTTCTCTGATAATTTTAATGTCTAACATTTTCTCACCTAATATCGCCCGCCCTTTGGGCGAGGTCTCGCCCGCTCATAAGAGCGAGGCGGACGTCCCGCCTTGGCGGGACTTAGTGTCTAATTTTACTGTTTTAATTTTATCTTATTACAATTTATGGTGCAAATTACTGTACAATCTCTCAACCATCCATCCCCTATTGCCCAATGGAACATGGCGAGATTTTCAACACTTTTGTTTAGTTGTCATTGCGTCAGCCCAAGGGGCTAGAGACCTCGCCAAAAGCGGGAATCCATCTTGGGTGAAGCAATCTCGTCTTAACTACCAGATTGCCGCGCTTCGCTCGCAATGACTTAAGATTGCTTCGTCGCTATCGCTTTTCGCAATGACAGGTGAGGGCGGGTGGTAATTAAATATTGTATCCCCAGAATTCTCAACTTGTTCATTATGTCTGTGATATGGTGCAAATTACACGGTACTAACTTCCGATTGTTCTCTCATTTGCTTTTTTGTGATTTTGACCAGCGCAGCCAGTGCCTGCAAGGACCTCGGAACGCCCACTTAGGGTTATTGTTTTTCCAAAACCGACAGCCGGTGAAAATATTTTTGGCACACTGAAATTATAAAAAACTTCCACATAAGAAAGTTCACTATTGTAAGAAGCTGGCATTTTTAAAAGCCGCGTGTAACTTATAAGAAGTTGACCCATCTTTACAGGGTTTATTACATCTTCAAAGCCGTCAAACTCAGGGATGTCAAAACCGTTTATTTTAACTACTATGTTTTCATCACCCAGTTTATCTGGGTCAAGTTTGCGCCCCTCAACATTTCTATCTGATAAATAATTCCTGATTTCTTTTCTGATTTGTTGTTCTGAAAGGTTTGTATGTGATATTAAATCGGTGCCATAACGCGCGGCCATTAGTAACTGTTGTTTTGTTATTAATACACGCGAGAACCAAAAAAGTCCTACAAGTAAAATCATAAGCACAGGAATAATAAGCAACGTTTCTAAAAGTGCCTGCGCTTTATTATCCGAAAATCTGCCGCGAGCACAAAATAATTTCAATGTTGTACCCCAAACTTCTTGACTGGAACTAAGTGCGCATCCCAGCCGTTTTTCCTTGTTTTTTTATAGTTTTTTATAACCGGGGAAATTTTATCAGATGCGTTAATGCCATTTGAAACAGGAAACATTGGACCGACTGTGTTATAAACACCTGCTGATGCAACCGTTTCAATGCTTGGCCACTTTATTCCAAACCACTTTGAGAAAATCGGTTGGTCTGCCTGTTCATTGGAGTTTGGTATTTTTGTGCAAACAACCGTAATTTTTTGGCTTTTATCAAAAACTGTTTTGTCAGCATAAAGCCACGATTTATTACCGCTTGACCAAGGCATTGCCTCATAAATATCTTGTACTACAACCGGCAAATCAAGCACAATCACTAATAAAGCATTTACTGCCCACTTAACCACCTGTTGGCTTACACCTACCCTGTTTGATGTATGATAAATTGCTCCCTTGTTTCTTTCAAGCCCAAGTTTTGTACCGCCTATTATTGCCGTATAGTCCGGGCCGCAAAGCTCACCTTGGGCATTTTTTTCTTGCCCTTTTGCCACACGCATAGCCAACGCCCAAATGTTAACTTGGTACGCGCCCATAAGCACATCTTGCATAGCAACAAGTGAGTCAACCATACTTTTAATGCCTCTTATCTGTGCATTGCCGCTTTGATAAGTATCCAAGTAACCTGTAATTTTTTTCTGACTATCGGGCGGCTTAATTATTCTATGAGGAATACCCGGATAACCACCCATTGGAACTAATGGAACACTTATGTGAGGCCCACTCATAATTCCCGAAACCAGAGATACAGAAGCAACATACTTATAATATGTCCACATTAATGAAAATGGTACTGTTTCAGGGCCATACATATAACTGCCAATTGCAAAGTTCATTGCACCAAGCACATTTAACACACGCGCCTTATAAACAGCCGCAGAAAGAGCGGCATTGTCGGCAGCGTTTTGCATCATAATTCTATCAGTTGTAAGTTTTGCCACATTTATAAGCATTGCCCAACATAAAACCAAAACAATGCACATAAAAAAGAAATATGGCAAAACCTGTGCTTGCTCTGAACAAAGTTGTTGCTTTGTAAAAAACTGGTATTTTTTTTGTTTTATTTTTTTCACTAAAACTCTTCTGCCTGCGGGTATGCTTTGTTGTAGTAGCGCCAATCGGGCGATTTAACCATTCTGCTATGCGCCGCACCCGACGGCAATCCGCTTCTATTTGAAACACTTAAAAACTGCGTACTGCCTAATCCGCTTGAAAGCCTGCCAAACATAGAACCAAACATAAGCTTTTGTGCGTAGTATATGTGCGCTCCAAAAGTTCTTACAATTGCTCCTTGTGCATTATTGCCCGATGAATGATCAATGCCAGAAACACCGTATGGGTCTTTATCCCACAATTTCGCGATTGCAATAGTATCACCGAAAAAAATTAAATTTGCTGCTACTGTGGCACTGTTTTGAGGGTTTTGCCCATCGGCGCCCGCTATTGTGCTTCCTTTTGAAACTATTGAGCAACGCAAAACAGAGTGAGCGGCCTCATTAGCCCTAAGCCAGTACACAGCAACTAAAAAAAATTGAATTGCCGCAAAAAAAATAATTGTCATAAAAATAATGACAAGGAGAGTTTCAACCATGGCCTGCCCACTTTGACAATGTTTTATTTTTATCAGGAAGTTTTTCATGGCCCAACACCCAGCAAACCCGCGCGGGTACTTGCAAGTTTATTAAACATAGCACCAAGAGCGCCCGAAAAAAGCGCAATAACACCTATGCAGGCAATTACAAGAATTATCAAAACTATCGCGTATTCAACTGTGGCTTGAGCTTTATCCCATCTTTTGCAATAGGATTTGGAATTCGTCAAAAGATACGGGACATTTTTATCCGCGAAATCCTTGCCAATGGAATTACCATTATCTGCGGTTTCGAGGCACCCCTCTCTACAGCTATCCCAGTGGGGGAGCGCTTTGGTGCTCCCCCCTATGTCAAAACTGCCTCCGTCTCCTTCGCCTCGGTTCACAAACCTATTGCAAAAAATGGGATTATTACCGCGTAGAAAAACAGCGGTTTTAACCCGAATTTTAAGGTTGGCAAAATGGATAAGATACTTTAGGTTATTGAACAAGCTTTGGGGTAACAAAAATTAGAATATTTGTTTTGTTTTCTATCGTGGATTTTCTTGAAAAAAGCACCCCAAGCAAAGGAATATCGCCAAGCAAAGGTATGCCGGTTTTATGGTCTTCTTTTATGGTCTCTAAAAGCCCTGCAAGTGCAATTGTTTCACCACTTTTTACACGCACGCTAGATGTTGCCTTGCGTGTCGCGACTGCAGGGTAACCCTGTACTTTATTTGCCCAATCAAGGCGGCTAACTTCGGTAGTAAGCGTCAAATCAATATACTCACCGTCAACTTTTGGCAGAATCTCTGTTTTAATGCCGTACTCTTTCCACTCTATGCTTGATGCGGTTGTGCCAGTTGCTACAACAGGGAACTCACCGCCAACAAGGAACTTGGCAGTTGTACCTGATTTAGTTACAAGTTTTGGTTTTGAAAGGATTTGTGCGGCGCCTTTTTCCTGTAAAAACTTAAGTGCTGAAGAAAAAGCCGTGTAGCGTGACCACTGCCCTGAACCGATTATGGTAGGAACTTCTGGTAAAAGCGAAGGTGTTTTTGCCGATTCAACTGACATTTCGCCGGCCTCAATTGTATCTGGCCACTTTATGCCAAGCTCCAGAGCTTTATTGTTGTTGACCTCAGTTATTTCAACAGAAATCTCAACAAGTTCGGCAAAAGAGTTTGCGCAAAAACCAAAAAGCATTAGGGAGATTATAAAAAAACGAAAAGGTTTCACCAAAAAATCTCCAGATATTATTGAGCGCTTGGCGGTGTAGTTGGTGGAGCGCTTTTAGCGTTTTGCGCTTCTGCCAAAGCTGGCGACAAAATAACCTGCGTGTTTGCAAAGCCATCGCCAAAACGGCGGCCATTTACATTTACAATAGTTTTTATGCCTTCAGTAAAAACAACTATAACACCAACAACCATACCTATAACTATAACACCAACAACCATACCTGTGCCAATAATAGGAACTATAACAATAATAGAAACTATAACGATAACTAAAGGTAAAGCTAAAATCCAGTTTCTGTTTAAAGAAACATTGAAATCCGACTGCTTGTTTTCTTTATTAAAAGCAACAACTTCAAGCTTCATAAGTGACTTACCTAAGCTTTTATAACGCATAAAACCAAAATCAAAACCATCACGCAGTAAAATATAAGTTGCACCAACAATTAGACCAAGCACTGGAATTAAACTTATAACTGCTACAAGTATACAGTCAATAAGGTACGCCACAAATCTTCTAATTAAATCTGCCTTTGGATACATAAACTACCTCCAAAATTTAATGCGAAACAATTGCATTTTAGCTTAATGCTACCGTTTTTTCAACACATATTATTTAGAAAGTACTGGATATTTTTTAAATTGAGTGTTGCCCCACTTTGCACTTTGTGAAACTTAGTTTTATTGCGCTTTGTTCTCATTTTTGGTATATTACACCATCATTTGTAACAAAAATGGGGCTGTAGCTCAGCTGGCAGAGCGCTTCCTCGGCAAGGAAGAGGTCGACGGTTCAATTCCGTTCAGCTCCACCAAAATATAAAAAAAGAACTTCAAAATAATTTGAAGTTCTTTTTTATATATTTTCTTTTCATGAACAACGATTTTAACTCCCACTTTGGCTGACCCGCCTTTAGCGAAGGCTGACGCAATGACAACAAAAATTTTAGTCATTGCGAGGGCTTTAGCCCGCGGCAATCTTGGTAGTTGACGAGTTGTGAGATTGCTTCGTCGCTACCGCTTCTCGCAATGGGCATAATACTCAAAAAGTGTTGCTAAAAACAAGGGATAAAGTCTTAAATATAGACGACAAGTAAAAACATTTGATACTCTTTTATTGAAACGGTTCAATAAAGGAGCATG
>JALOBY010000007.1 GCA_023228045.1 Endomicrobiales bacterium
GTGTAAAGCTTGCCTGATCTGTTGAATAATAAAGTTTGTATTGCGTTCCATCGGGGTTGGTGTTTTCATACCAGCTTACCCTGATTGTGTCACTTGTTACTCCAAGGGTGGCAAGTGATGATGGGCTCTTGGAAAGCGTGTAAATGCTAGATGATGTTGAGTCAGTATAGCCAACAGGGTTGTGTGCTCTTGCAAAAGCAGTGTAAGCTTTGTTTGGTAAAAGCCCCGTGCCCATAAAAGAAGTGGTGCCCGCAGGTAATTCCCCGGAAACATCGGTTGTTCCAGAATAGATTGTGTACGATGTTTCTTCGTTTACATCACTCCAGCTTACTTCAATTGAGTTGTCGCTTAAAGCTCTTCCTGTAAAGAATGTGAAAGCAGATGGAGTGCCCCAGAACACTACATTATTTGGATCGTTTTCATAAGCATGGCCCGCCTTTGCGCCTGTGGCGTTATCCATTCTTATGTCATTAACGCTTGGAGAAGACATATTTATAGCCGACACATTTACACCTACATTTGCGTCAAACGAACAATTCTGCATTATATAAACACCAGTTGCCGGCATAAATGTAATTGCAGTTGCGCCTGGTTTTGTGTTTAGGAAGTTTATTTTTCTAAAACCAAACATTCCATTAACTATTGTAAAGGTGTCTATTGAAACACCGTTTGACCCGCTTAAAGTTAAACCATTTACATTTAGCGTTGCACCTGAGATAATAAAACCAAAGTAGCCGGCATTTGAAGTTATTGTGTTGTAGGTACCGTAAGTGTTTAGTATGCCGCTTACACTTATAGTTGAACCACCGGCAAGATAAATGCTTCCGTTGCCCATATCAAAGGTACTTGAGTTGTAAGCACCTATGCCGCCTATAGCAGTAAGTGTTGAATCATTTAGGTTAAACTTACCATCAATGTATAGCGTATTAATAACTGTCATTGGTTTTGCACCATAGCAATCAAACTGAGAGTTGCCAGAAACAAGCATACTGCTAATTTGCACGCTTGCGGCCGGTGTTATTATTTTAGTAAGAGATGTACCATAAACTTCAAAAACATCAAATGTTCCTAAAAGCGGAGATAATGTTTGAGTTTGAATACCATGAGTTTGCCATGTGCCGCGAGGGTTAAATGTGGTGCCTGCTTTTTGTGTCATATTGCCACTACCCCTCAGAGACACTTGCGCATTGTTTGTATCAAAACCGCCGTGGTTTATATCAAAGTTCCCAAAAACATTCATTGTGCCCAAAGTAGAAACCGTACCTGTGCTTTCAATTAACACATTATTAAAACCAGCACTGCCCGGGTAAATGGTTTGGTCTGTTGTGCCTGCAAAACTAAGCGCTCCAGTGCCCGCGTCAAACCCTGCGCCGCCGCTCACAAGAAAGTTGCCTGTAATTGTATGAGTGGCAGAGCCGGCAATGAAACTACCTGCATACATTGAAAGAGAACCCATTTGCACTGCGTTATTGTTTGCATTAAAACTTCCGGCACCAGATGGAAAGTATAAGTCGCCTTTTATGTTCAAGTTTGAATTTGCCTGAACATAGGAAGATGTTATTACGCTGAAGTTGTTAAAGTACGAGTTCTGAGTTTGTATAACTTTTTGCGCGAGAGTTCCTGCAAAACTAACACCACCAGTGTTAAGCGTTACAATACCGCCAGTTTGTTTCCAATCACCTTTAATTGTAATTGTACTACCACCTTCAGTGCTCATATAACCGCTTTGCATATCTAAATCGCCGTCAATGTTAAGGTCGCTTATCAGCATTATTGTTGAAGCTGATGGGCTTAGAATTGTCATTGAAGCAATTGAAATATCACTTACCCAATGACAATCTCCGTTACCTGTGCCATCAAATATTATTGTTTCGCCGTTTTGAGGCACACCAGCTGGTTCCCATGCCTCAGAGTTTAAAGAATTGCTTAACGATGTTGATACCCACTTTCTTGTTTTTACAACCACGAAGGCACTTGCAACATTACTATAATCACCTGCAATACCGTCTGAGTTTTGCGCCCTTACTTTAAAATACGAGGTCGCGCCCGGAATAAGTGTGTTAATTAGAACCGTTGTCGTCCTTATGCGTGAAACAAAAGGTACCGGCGTTGTGTATGAGCCAAAATTACTATCGGTAGATTGAATTACCTCATAAATTGTGGTGGTAGAGGCATTACCATTTGCATCCCAGTTTAGCGTTGCGCTTGTATAATAAACTTCGCTAAATGATGCACTTTGCGGAGTTCTGGGTAAAGTGAACCTGCCAACTAAATTGGTTGCGCCGCTTTCACCGGAGGAGTTATACTGTGTTAAATATCTGTAATGTGTTGTATTTAATGCAAGCCCGCTTTCAATGTAAGCCGTAACATCTGATGTTAACCCAAGTGCGATACCATTTCCCAAACTATCATAAAGGTTGTATCCGCTTACATAAGTAGTGCCGTGGTTCCACTGCCATTTTATTGTGTCTGTGCCAATGGCAATACCAACAAAATCACTTGGCGATGCCGGCAATGTAAGCACATTTGTAACACTGCTGTATCCCGGTGAAACAACAAGCTCATTATTTATTGCGCCAACCCTATAAGCATAAATTGTATCGGCATTTAAACTGGTATCGCTATAACTTGTGGCGGGAACAGTTGCAATAAATACACTATTTCTTTCAAGACGATAAGCGATAGCTCCTGTATCTGCCCAGCCAAGCGTAACTGAACTTACATTAACGGCGTTAACACTTACCGATGAAGGTATAATTGCATAAGTGTATTTTTGTGTTGCTGTTGCACTGCTTAACCCAGCGCCATTATATTGTTTTAGCACTCTTGTGTATTGGGTATTTGCATTAAGCCCGGTTTCAATGTAGGCTGTTACATTTGAAACTAAGCCAATCGCTAACTCAAATCCCGTTGAAGTATAAAGGTTGTATCCACTTACATAAGTACTGCCATGGTTCCACTGCCATTTTATTGTGTCTGTTCCAATGGCAATACCAACAAAACCACTTGGTGATGCCGGCAATGTAAGCACATTTGCAACACTGCTGTATCCCGGTGAAACAACAAGTTCATTATTTATTGCGCCAACTCTATAGGCATAGTATGTATCGGCACTTAAACTGGTATCGCTATAACTCGTGCCGGTAACACTTGCAACAAATACACTATCTCTTTCAAGGCGATACGAATTTGCCCCAGTATTCGCCCAGCTAAGTGTAATTGAACTTACATTAACGGCGTTAACACTTACCGATGAAGGTATAATTGCATAAGTGTATTTAGCATCACTGTTTGATGCACCTGATATTCCACTTATGTTACCTGCTTTTACATATCTTGTGTATTGTGTGTTGCTGCTTAAACCAACTTCAAGCCATTGTGTCACACCCTCTACATTTCCAACTTTACTGTCATCAGTGCCATTGTATATCGCATAGTATGTTGCATTCGCACTTAATGTCCAACTCCATTGTATTGACCCCGTGCTTTGTACTGCTCCACTAAATGAGCCTGGCGCAGCTGGCGGAGCGGTGTTTATTGTAATATCAATACCTAAACTATTAAATTGTGATGCTACAGGAACAGAATCTGCGTAAATGCTGTAATATTCGTTTGAATCTAACCGACCATTTTCGTTTACATCAACAAAAGCAGTCACTTTATAAAAACTATATGGTGTTGAAACCCTTAACGAGTAATCCCATGCCGGTGTGTTTGGAGTGCTTTCAGTAACATTATAAGGGCTTGCACCGCCAAAAGAAGGAGATGCAATTACAACAATGTTGCCTATTTGTTCAGAGTTGTTGGTTATATGTCCGCTTATAGCGCCAAAATCAAATAAAGAGAAATCCACATTTGAAGCAGTATGTGATGATGCGCTTAAATATATTGGCGTTGCATTCCACCAATTTGACGCTTGCCTAAAATAACCTATCGGCTCATAGCCGTCCGGCACATCATTATCATTTTCATCAATCAGCGCCATAACATAGAAAGTATTTGGAAGCGACAAATTGCTAAAACTATAATACCCTGCACCAGTGAAAGAAGTTATAGGCGTTACAAAACTCATAACACCATTATCGCCGATAGCGCTTGCTATAGCAACTTTATATACGCCGCCAACAAAAGAGCCATTGTAACTCATAATACCGGATATTGTTCCGGAAGTTATCGGCAATGCCTCAGAAGCACAGGCACTTGAGATATTTGAAACTGCAGACCAATTACTCACTTCATCCGCGTTCCAAATTGCAAAATAATATGTTACACCCGAAGTAAGCGGGCCGACAATTTGCGAAACCACATCGCCCGACGTAACATTTGAAGTTGAAACGGTTATTTGCGCAAGCGGATAATTCCAGCCAGAGAGTGAGTCCCCACTTGCCACTGTGGCATATTGCACTTTATATTGTGACCCTACCGGCAAACTTCCAAACATTCCATCGTCACCGGGAGCACCCCATGAAAGTTTAACATTGCCACCGAGTGTATCTGCCGTTCTTGCCACAAGTGTAGTAACCGCCGCTGGAGCTATTGTATCACCAAGCAAAATATAGGCAGAACTCATTGCGGATGTATTTGACCAACAATCAACATTTTCATCTCTTGTCCAAAGCTTAAAGTAATAGGTAGTATTGCCGCTAAGCGCACTACTGCTAAGTGTAACGCTTTGAGAATCTCCCGGGTTAATTGAACTGGTTGTTACAATTATAATCTGCGCAGAAGCAGTGCTCCATACAACGCCCTGACTTTGCGAATATTGCAAGGCAAACACACTACCAGCTTGCAATTGGTTTAACATACCATCATCACCCGGTGCCCCAGGACACAATTGCGGTACGAGGAGTTGAGCTTGCAACAGCCACAAAATAAGTCGGGGTTGAAGGTGCGACAAGGCAATTAGTATTAATTTCTGTGGAATTGTAATTTCCTGCCAAATCATAGCCGCTAAGGGTTAAATTCAAAGAGGTGTTGTCAGTTAAAATATTAAGTGGTGAACCATTAAGTGAAACACTATTCTCTCCCGTTATTAACTGGTCACCCAACAATGGAAAGTTTGACCCACTTGCAGAAAACATTGTTGTAGCTACAGGAATTGTGTAACAATCTTCGCTAAGTGAGTAATCAACATCAAAAAAACCATTTCTAAAAATTAATCGCTCACTGCCAGCTGGGTGTGTAATTTGAAGAGTCGGATTTGTGCGGTCAACTGTAATTGCGGCTGTGCTTTTTACGATATGGAGCCCATCAGTAAATTCAAAAATCAAAGTATGCACACCTTCTGAAATTTGCCCATACCAACTCCCGTTTTTATCATAGAGGGAACCGTTCATCCATTGCGAACTTCCTAAAGTACCAGTTGTGTATGCAAGGTTGTAAGGTACACTTGAGGAGGCTGAAGCAGGGAAGTAATCAACCCCATCATCAAACACACCATTGTCGTTCATATCAAAATAAAGCGAGTAATTACCATTTTCGTTGGCACTAAAATCAGACTGTAAACTGGGCTCAAGTGAACCGGGGTTAGCGTTTAAGTGTTTATCATGATTGCCGTCTAAATCATAACAATTAAATGAAATAACTGGTGTAGATGTATCAACCCTAAATGTCCAACTTATATTTGAGATATTTGGTATTGTGGCTTTATCGCGAACACTTAGGTAAACAGTGTGGCTTCCCTCGCTAAGGCCAGAGCAGTCGTAAGAAAGCTCGCCATTTGAAGGGTTAAAGCTTGGGGTTACCGGCGAAGCGTCTAAACTTATAGTTGTTGAAGCGACATTAATACCGGTTCCATCACCATCGGATAGGGTTGCAAGTATAGTTGGATTGATATTGCCTATAAGACCGTTTATTGCCGGCGAAATAAAACTTATTACAGGTTTTTGTGTGTCAAGGGACGGGTCTGGGGTTAAATATATGTGGTTTAGCGATGCCGTTGAAAGAATTCCAGTCCAAGTATTAAAACCTGTCACATTAACTCTTGCAGAAAATGTGGAACTAACTGGCAAGTACTTTACCTGAAAATTTCCTCCAGAATCGCTATTGCTAAAACCAATTAGATAAGCTCCAGATATAATTTCAATAGACGCATCACTTATAGTAGAGCTTGAAGCCGCATTTTTAACATCTCCAGAAACGCTAACTCCGGTACTGATTATTATATCAGCGTTAAGTGTGCCTTCAGCTACACCAATTGTTCGCGCGATTACCTGCTGTTCTGCTTCGTTGAAAATACCAATACCATAAACTAACCCGGTAGCAACATTTATACCATAATGGCCTGTAGAAGTAGCCATAGAAACAAAATCAGGGTTACTTTTTGGTGCAGGCGAACCCGCAGGTAAGGCAAATATCATAAACGGCCCGCTATGCGTTGTATTATTGATAATATTGCCAGAAATACCACCTAAGGGCAAAGTTAAAAGAAAATTTTTGGTGTTTGTACCCGGGTGAGTTATAAATGAAAGGTCAGAAGTTTGAGAGATATGACCATCATTCTTATCTGAAACATGAAGTTCCATCCCTGTGCCAGTTGAAACACCACCAATATAATAGTAACCACCAGTATCGGTTATTACGCTATATTGTGATACCTCTCTTTGCGTATCTGACCACATAAGATAAACATTAATGTTACCCAAAGGGCCACCGGTATCTGACACAGTACCTTCAATAGCAACAGCTGGAGGTAGGTTAATGTTAACATCTGGGTTTACGGAAAAGTTTGTTGTTTGATTTTCAAAAACATCTATATCTGTGTGATATGCAAAACCAAGAGATGAGTCAACACCTGAAGGGTTTGCCATAACAATATAAGAGCCGGCGGCAAGGTTAGAAAATGTGTAATAACCTTCTGAGTTTGCTTGAGTACTGTTTGAACTGCTGCCATCATGCAAATCGTTAAGTGAGTTGTAAAGTGAAACGCTGCAATTTGCAACAGGCATTGTTCCAGAAAGTATCTGACCGTATATTGAGCCACCATATGCAAGCACAAAATCAATCTGCGTTGTGGTGCCTGGCAAAAGCGTTCTATTAGCAGTTATATTGCCAAAACCATCTTTAGAAACTGTAATACTTTCACTGCCCGAGCTTACCTGGTCCACATAATTTCCGGAAGCATCTGTATTAGTTTGCTCCCAAATAGTTGGACTGTTGCTCATCGTTTCTAAGTATGAAGTTATTGTTGCGTCTGCAATTGGCGCGCCGGTGTAAAAATTTGTTACTGTTCCATGTATTTTTACACCCTTTGTTAGAGTAATAGTGCCAAAATCTACCCCGTAAATATTTCCAATTTGCTTTGCTGCACTATAAGCGCTTGCATAAGGGCTTGAAACTGCCATTAACATATATGTAGAGTTATCCGCATTTATGCCAAACACTTTAAAGTTACCGCTTGCATCGCAAACACCATAGCGGTCCCAACCAGAATAATAACTCTCCGACCACTGCTTGCCAACACTCACAACCGCTCCTGCGCAAGGCAAGCCATTGGCAATAACTTTACCAGTTGCAAAACCCGAAACCGCCCAAGCGCCCAAACTTCCTTGCTCAGTTGTGGTATTACCATAGCTATCTGTCACTTTTATCTGAGCGTAATAGGTCGTGTTGTTATCTACTATGTTCTTTGATATCATCATCTGGCCTGGATCTGGGGTGCCTGTGTTTTGTTTACTGCCATCCCATTGCACACGCGGGCTTGCGTATGAATCTGCCCAAATATTACTATTTACTACATAGTCATTTTGGTCAAAAACCCCATCTAAATTTGTATCTATTGTGAAAACATAGCTACCATCTACTGCCGAAAGAAAATCAAAGTATATGTTGTCTTGATTATTATCGTTATTTGGGGTAAAGCCAGCGGTTAAATTACCGGAGTGTGTACCCTGGTCTAAATCAGCAGTTAAACCATAAATTCGCCAATCCACAGGTATTGTGTTTGCGGTTTTACCAGAAGAAAGTGTTCCAAAATCAAAGAATTTTGTAAAAGTTGCGGGATTGCGGCTGGAAAGATTCTGTTCAGGAAAACAATTCTGCACATTATTTGAAACATCATCTTGTGTAAACACCATAACTTTTATGCTTGTAGCAGAAGTTATAGCAAGGTCAGCCATAGGAATTGAAAGCTCATGAATATTTCCAAAAGTTGAGGAAGAAGAAATTAGCGACCCGCTCCAAGATGCCAAAACCCAAGCGTGCGTAGCAGCATCATATTTGTAAAGGCCTTTTAGAGTATCGGAATCATAAACAAAAGCATAATGCGCGTTAAACGGAAGTGTGTGATATGAACTGCTTGTGTTCCAATCAAGCGACGAGTTAGTACCACCCGAATTTGATGTGCTAATATAAATAAAGTAGTCATGTAAACAACTTGGAGTATCTTGCAGACCAAAGTAAATTGCAGTAGAACTCCATGTGGTATAAATAGATGTTGTTATGCCTGAGTAATTCTCAGTTCCAAGTAGCTCATCACTACTCCAATCCACTGAACTGCCATCAACAATATAATTCTTAAACGACGCCGCATTGGCACTTGCGACAAAAAAACAAAACACGAAAAAGAACGACAGAACAGCCCACATTTTAATTTTTTTTGTCATAAAATTTTCCATAAACTCTCCTAAAAATCAAATAAAAAAGCCACAGGCACATTTGTCTACGGCTTAATTTTATATGATACTTTTTATTGTCTCCATTGTAATCTGTTAAATTAGATTTCGCAACATATAAAGTATCCCATAAAAATTTGTTTTTGTCAATAAAAATTTTACAAGTTTTTTTAAAAAATTCCTGAAAATTATCACAAATCAAAATACTTTTTGTGTTTTTAACTTTTCAACTGTTAAAATACTGCCCAAAACACCTTATGTTTTGTTGACAATATGCACACAATTGGAATATAATCAAATAAATTATGAGTGATGTTTTAATTTTAAACAGAAACTTTTATGCAATTCAAATAACCAGCTGGCAAAGAGCGCTTAGCCTGCTTTATATTGACCATGCCTCAGTGGTTGATGATGACTACAAAACCTATTCTTTCAACGACTGGAAAGAACTTTCACAAATGGTGGGTTCTACACCTTCGGGCTTTGTTACAACACCAAACTTTAAAATTGCCATACCGGATGTAATTGCATTAAAATTTTACGACAAACTCCCTGTTTCCGAGGTAAAATTTACCAGAAGAAACATTTACGAACACTTCGGATACAAATGCTGTTACTGCGGCAACAAATTTGAAACAAACAACTTAAATTTAGACCATGTTACCCCAAAAAGCAAGGGCGGTAAAACCAACTGGGAAAACATTGTAACCTCTTGTATACCCTGCAACCTAAAAAAAAGCAACCACTTGCCAAGCGAAGCAGGAATGAAACTTCTAACTATCCCATCAAAACCAAAGTGGCGCGGGCCAATGGCTATTGCATTTAACTCACCAATAAAAATAAAAATATCTTGGCAAAAATTTATAGATAACGCTTACTGGAATACAGAGTTAGAAAACAGTTAAACTATACAAAATGCAAAAATAATAGTTTAGCCACAAACAAAATAAAATTACTGGAGAAGAAAATGGAAGACATCAAAATTACACTGCCAGAAAAAGAAATGCCAACACATTGGTATAACATTCAGGCCGACTTAGCAAACCCATTGCCTCCTGCAATTCACCCTGGCACAAAAAAACCAATTGGCCCGCAAGACCTTGCTCCGCTTTTTCCAATGGAAATTATAAAACAAGAAGTAAGCACTGAGCGCTGGATAGAAATACCAGATCAGGTACGCGAAATATACCGTCTTTGGAGGCCTGCACCGCTTTTTAGAGCGCATCGCCTTGAAAAATTTTTAGATACCCCCGCAAAAATCTACTACAAATATGAAGGTGTAAGCCCTGCCGGAAGCCACAAACCAAACACAGCTATCGCACAGGCCTACTACAATATGAAAGAAGGCGTAAAACGCATAACTACAGAAACCGGTGCTGGCCAATGGGGCTCAGCGCTTGCACTTGCCTGTGACCTATTTGGCATAAAGTGCACGGTATATATGGTAAAGGTCTCATTTGACCAAAAACCATACCGCAAATATATGATGCATATGTGGGGTGCCGAAGTATTTTCAAGCCCAACAACAAGAACAGAGGCCGGCCGTGCCATATTAGAAAAATACCCAAACTCAAATGGCTCGCTGGGTATAGCAATTTCTGAAGCAATTGAAGATGCTGTTAAAAGCGGTTCAAAGTACTCCCTTGGCAGTGTGCTAAACCATGTACTTATGCACCAAACAATAATCGGCCTTGAAACAAAAAAACAAATGGAAATGGCTGGCGATTACCCCGACATTATTATCGGCTGCCTTGGTGGCGGCTCAAATTTTGCGGGTATTTCATTCCCATTTTTAATGGACAAACTACAAGGTAAAAAGAAAAAACTACGCGCAATAGCCGTTGAACCAGCGGCCTGCCCAAAACTAACAAAAGGGCCTTATGCGTACGACTTTGGCGACACAGCAGGAATGACCCCACTTTTAAAAATGTACACACTTGGGCATACTTTTATGCCAGCCGGCATACATGCGGGCGGACTGCGCTACCATGGAGCATCGCCGTTAGTATCAATACTCAAACATGAAAACATAATTGAGGCAGTTGCTTACAATCAAAACCCTGTATTTGAAGCCGCGATAAAGTTTTCAAAGTGCGAAGGCATAATACCGGCACCCGAGTCGGCTCACGCTGTTAAAGCCGCTATGGATGAAGCATTAAAGGCAAAAGAAAGCGGAGAGAAAAAGGTAATTTTGTTTAACCTTTCAGGCCACGGGCACTTTGACCTTGCCTCTTACGAATCATATTTAAACGGCGAGTTGGTTGATTTTGAATATCCATCGGAAAAAGTAACCGAAGCCCTTAAACAACTGCCAAAGATAAGCTAAAAATAAATTAAAAGAGTTCTTAAGTTGGCAAAAATATTGCCGCTAAAGAACTCTTTGTGTGTATTTAGCTATTGTAAATCATTAGTGTTTGATTTTGTTATTTCCGACCCCTCCCAGTTTATGTCATTCAATGACAAAATATGTGGGACAATGGTGTAGTCATAGCTGTTTGATTAAAAGTTAATCTGCAATCGCATTTAATTTTCAAGTCATTGCGAATCCTGCGAAGCAGGGTGTGGCAATCTGGTGTTAAAATTTTACGACGAGATCGCCACGGCCTTTGGCCTCGCGAAGACGCCGTCCGGCGTATTTTAACCGGACAGTTGTGATACAAAATAACTAAAAATTAGGATATTAAATGAACGAAATACTTTCAAAACAAACACTCTCCGTAAATGTAAAACGCATGGAAGTTTCGGCGCCTGAAATTGCCAAAGCGACAAAATCTGGCCAGTTTATTGTCTTAAGGGTCAACGCCTTGGGTGAAAGAATTCCCCTGACCATTGCCGGAATAAATAAAGAAAAGGGCACAATAACTATTGTATTTCAAGAAATTGGCAAAACCACAAAATTGCTTGGAACGCTCAATGTAGGCGACTGTATTAAAGACCTGCTTGGCCCGCTTGGGCACCCGACAGAGCCACAAACCGGCAAACATATAGTTGCCATTGGCGGCGGAGTCGGCGTAGCCGAAATTTTACCTGTGGCTCGCTTTTACAAAGGATTATCAAACACCGTTACCGGCATAATAGGCGCCCGCTCAAAAGATCTAATAATTTTTGAAGATGAAGTGGCGCACACCTGCGATAATTTTTTTATAACCACCGATGATGGCTCTTACAAAAGAAAAGGTTTTGTTTCCGATGTTTTAAAAGAGTTAATTGCAGGCCCCAATAAAATTGATATTGTTTACGCCATTGGCCCTGTGCCAATGATGAAATTTATTTGCGATATAACAAAACCCCATAACATTAAAACCATTGTTTCACTAAACCCAATTATGCTTGATGGCACCGGAATGTGCGGTGTATGCCGCTGCACGGTTGAAGGCAAAACAAAGTTTGCCTGTGTTGACGGGCCGGAGTTTGATGGGCACCTTGTAAACTGGGCAGAGTTTTCCACACGGCTTAGCACTTTCAAATCAGAAGAAAAAATTTCAAATGATTCCTTTATGGGGCAAAGATGATAGAACGCATACATATGCCAGAGCGTCCGGCAAGCGAACGCAAAAATGATTTTTTAGAAGTAAACAAAGGATATACAAAAGAACAAGCCGCTATTGAAGCAAGCAGGTGCCTACAATGCAAAAATCCACTGTGCGTTAGCGGATGTCCGGTAGAGATAAATATACCCGGTTTTATTAAGGCACTTGCACAAAATAACCCACAACAAGCAATAAAAGTTCTTAAAGACAAAAACAACCTTCCAGGTGTCTGCGGCAGGGTTTGCCCGCAGGAAGAACAGTGCGAACTTAAATGTATTCTCGGAAAAAAAGGCAAAAGTGTTGCCATAGGAAACCTTGAACGCTACACCGCAGATTGGGCAATGGAAAATTCCATAACACAAAATGATACTATAAAAAACAATGGCAAAAAAGTTGCAGTAATTGGCTCTGGTCCTGCCGGGCTCACCTGCGCGGGCGACTTGGCAAAAGAAGGTTTTTTGGTAACTGTTTTTGAATCACTGCACCTTGCAGGCGGTGTTTTGCGCTATGGCATACCTCAGTTTCGCCTGCCTCCAAAAGTATTAAACACAGAGATAACAAACCTTGAAAAATCGGGCGTAAAAATAGAGCTAAACTGCCTTGTTGGCAGAACAATCCCTTTAATGGAACTTTTCTCTCAGGGTTTTGATGCTATATTTGTCGGCACCGGCGCAGGACTTCCAAAATTCTTTAATATATCAGGTGAAAACCTAAACCACATATATTCCGCAAATGAATTTTTAGTGCGTGTAAATTTAATGAATGCCTTTAGTTTTCCAAAATACGACACACCAATTTACTCTGGTAAAACCGTGGCTGTTTTCGGCGGCGGCAATACCGCTATGGACAGCGCCCGCACAGCACTGCGCCTTGGTGCCCAAAAAGTTTACCTAATTTACAGACGCTCACAAGATGAAATGCCCGCAAGAGCAGAAGAGGCAAAACACGCCAAAGAAGAAGGCGTTATTTTTACAATGCTTACTAACCCTGTTAAATTTATTGGCGATGAAGCAGGAAAAGTTAGCGCGGTTGAATGCGTAAAAATGGAGCTTACCGAGCCAGACGCATCGGGCAGAAGAAAGCCAAGAACAATAGAGGGCTCTAACTTTCAAATTGAAATAGATATGGCGGTAATTGCCATTGGGCTTGGGCCAAACCCCCTGCTTCCCTCCCAGACAGCAAACCTAAAAACAGATAAGTATGGACACTTAATAATTGATGAAAATGCTATGACAAGCATTCCAGGTGTTTTTGCCGGAGGCGATATTGTAGGTGGTGAAACGGTAATACAAGCAATGGGAATGGGTAAAAAAGCGGCAAGGTCAATAATAAGTTACCTAAACAATCATAGCTGACCAAATTAGCCGTCATACCGGCGAAAGCCGGTATCCATGAAACAAAATCAATATTTAACTGGATTGCGGTTGGAATTTACCCTCGAGTGATTTAGTTGGGGGCCGCAATGACGACAAAGACATTTTAAAATAAAAATATTACTGTTCTAAAAATGACCACTCAACGCAATATGCTGTTCAAATTTGACACATGTAATAAACAATAAATTTTAAAACTTCTTTTTAAAAGTTCTTCCTAATAAACCCAATCACAGCACAAATGGCGTAACAAGCCACTCCAACAAGCACAATTGCGGCACTAGCCGAACTTCCAAAGTAAAAAGAAAGCACCAAACCGCACATAGAAGAAAACAACCCAATTGCTAATGCCACGACCGTGTAACTTTTAAAATTTCTACAAATATTTCTCGCACTTGCCGCTGGTAAAACCAAAAGGGAACTTGCCAAAAGCACACCTAAAAACTTCACCGCTGATGCTACCGACACCGCAAGCACAAGCATAAAAATAATTTCAACCGCATTTACATTTACTCCTCGCGAACGCGCCAAAGGCGGGCTTACGCCAACTAAAGTAAGCCGGTTTGAAAATAAAACCCAGTAAACAAGCACACAACAAAGCAAAATATACAACCACAAAATCTGACCGGCAGAAACGGCCAATAAATCGCCTGTCAAATAAGCTGTGTACTTCGCAAACCCGCCGCCGATACTAAGTAAAAAAACACCCAAACCTACAACCGCCGCGAATATAACTCCCAAAACTGTGTCGTAAGAAGCGCCCGTGAATTTTTTTATAAAAATTGAAAGCAACGCAACAACACAGGCAAAACCCACAACCGCAATATTCATATCAAAAATACCAAATAAAACTCCAAGCGCCACTCCGGAAAGAGCGCTATGTCCAACCACATCCGAAAAAAACACAAGCCGGTTTCCCACAACAGCCGTACCAAGCAAAGAAAAAATTGGCGCAAGCGCGAAAAGCGCAACTATCGCGTTGCGCATAAAATCGTAATGAGCCCAGCTAAATGGGAGTAACCCTATAATATGATTAACATAACTTAACATAACTAATTCTACCTCTATTAAAACCCATGTTTAAGCATTCTTTGAACATTCTGGTTTTCAAGAACTTCTTTTGGAGTCCCATGAGAAATAACAGTGCGGTTTAAAAAAACCATAGCATCTGCATGCGGCGCAACACAGTCAAGGTCATGGGTAACCATAACAACCGATAAATCAAATTTCCTTCTTAACTCATCTACTATTTTATAAAACAGCGAATGTCCTGAGGCATCAACCGCAGAAACCGGCTCATCTAACAGCATAATTTCAGGTACCGGATTTATAGCAGTTGCAAGTAAAACTTTTTGAAGTTCTCCACCCGAAAGCAATGCAAGCTTTTTGTTGGCAAGCTCTTTTGCGCCAACAAGTTCAAGCACAGATAAAGCGGTTTTTTTCCAATTTTGTTCAAAACCACTCCATGCCGGCCTTTTTGCACAGGCACAGGCCATCAAATCCAAAACACTTAAGGGTGAATCGGGTTCTATATGCAATTTTTGTGGTACATACCCAATTTTTGGTTTTTCCCCAAGAGTACCTTTAACCTTATATGAGATTGTACCGCTGTAAGCTACCTCGCCAAGCAATGCCCTAAGCAAAGTTGTCTTTCCTGCTCCGTTTGGGCCAACAAGCGCAAGCAACTGACCACAATTTATATGCAGGTCAACATTTTCAAGCGCGTAAACATCCCCAAACTTAACGGTTAGTTTTTCTATTTTAGTGCAACAGTGAGAACAACTCGTTTTTTCGTTCATATTAAATTTCTAAATATTTTCGGTATTATTTTGAAAGCGATTCCTTTAAGGTTTTTAAATTCCCCCGCATTATCTCAATGTAGGCGTCTGGTTTCAGCTCGCCCGATACTACAGGGTCAAGAATGTAAACTTTGGCACCAGTTTCTTTGGCAATTATGTTTGCCGCATCTGCAGGATACTGCGGCTCGGCAAAAAGCACTTTTATTTTATTTTTATTGACAGTGTTTATTGTTTCAACCAACTCTTTGGCCGATGGTTTTGATGCTGGTTCGCGCTCAATAACATCGGCTATCTCTAAGCCAAACTCACTGGCAAAATAAGGAAACGCCTCATGAAAAGTTATAATTTTTCTACCTTTATACTGGTTTAACTGTTGCTTCATTTCTGTAAGCAACTTGCCAAGTTTTTCTTTATATAAATCCGCGTTTTTTTTATACAGCAAAGAATTCTTCGGGTCAACATTTGATAAGAATTGCGAGAGGTTTTCTGTCATTAAAATTGCATTTGAAACACTCACCCATGTATGCGAATTTTCAATCCCGTAGCTGTCTTCAATAAGTTTGATACCGTCAGACAACTTTGCAATTTTCAAATTCGGATTTGTTTTTGCAACCTTTTCAATAAAGTTTTCCATCCCTGCGCCATTTGCAATAAACAAGTCGGCATTTTGCAACTTTTGCATATCTTTTGTGTTAAGCGAGTAGTCGTGTAAGCAACCTGAGTAATTTGGAGCAAGGCTATCAACCGAAATACCAGAAACACCATTGGTTACATTCAATAGAATTATGCGTATAGGGTAAAATGATGCAATTGCTTTTATTGTTGGCTGTTCTTTGGAGAAAATATTTATAGGTAAAAGAACAAGAAATGATAACAGAAATAATTGTTTAAATTTAGAACTATTAAACATAATAACCTTTTATTATACTTTTTTGCTCTTAGTGTTAGTTGATTATACCGCAGGAAGGTTTTTGTGTCAACAAGGGAACAAACTTTACAACTTACTTAAAAATAGTTAGGGGACATTTCCAAGCGCTTTAGCTTTTTACAAAATTTTTTGGAAATGTCCCCATTAAAAACTATTTTTTTTTCTTTTTTGCACCTTTTTTAGCTTTTTTTGCTGCTTTTTTTGCTGGTTTCTTGCCTGCCATTAGTACTCACCCCCTTATATTAACTAAATAAAAATAAAAAAATCCGAGTAGGGCATTACCCCCGTTTCGGATTATTCTTAAGCCACTTCTTTGTTGGCTTTTTTATTTTCATGCATTTGTATTTTAACACTAATTTATTTAATTTGCAATTATTTATTGGTTATCCGACGATATATTTTTAAAAACAATTTTTCAATTCTATGTTTTAATTTATTTAAAAATTTAAAACTTCCAATGTTCCTTTTTATATTTGAAATTCCCGACGAAATTTTCTAAAATCTACTTATGAAATTTACTGAAGACATAAAGAATGTTTTTTACAGAGACCCCGCGGCGCGCTCGTGGGTTGAGGTTCTTTTTTGCTACCCAGGACTGCACGCTTTGTGGTTTTATCGTTTTGCAAATTTTTTCTGGAAAGTAAAATTTTATTTTGTTGCGCGGTTTATTTCTAACATTGCGCGCACGCTAACCGGCATTGAAATTCACCCAGGAGCAAAAATTGGGAAACGCTTTTTCATTGACCACGGTATGGGTGTAGTAATTGGTGAAACTACCGTAGTAGGCGACGATGTACTTATTTATCAAGGAGTTGTACTTGGCGGCACCTCACTTGAGAAAAAGAAACGCCACCCGACGGTAGGCAACAATGTTGTAATTGGCGCAGGCGCTATTGTGCTTGGCGCTATAACACTTGGAGATCATTCGCGGGTAGGTGCTGGTTCGGTTGTTTTTCACGATGTGCCGCCACACTCTACTGCCGTTGGTGTACCTGCAAGAATAGGGCTTGGCTTTTCTGATAAAGAACTTGCGGAACTTGAACACAGCAAACTGCCAGACCCAATAGCAGATGCAATACAATTTGTTTTAAAAGAACAAGATAAACTTGAAAATAGAATTGTAAAACTTGAAGCAGCGAAAGGCCTACCACAACAATCCAACCAATCTTTCCAAGACAAGAAAAAAGAGTTGGAAAAAGAATTTGAATAGACATGTACACTTCATTAAATAAATTTTTTTAAAAGTCTGCTGCTAATAGAGGATAATTTATGACACCTAAAAATACACCTATGTCAGTTGCAAAAAAAATAATTTCGGCACATCTTATAAGCGGCAAAATGGAGCCAGGCCAGGAAATAGCGCTAAAAATTGACCAAACCCTCACGCAAGATGCAACGGGCACTATGGCATACTTGCAATTTGAAGCGATGGGTGTAGAAAAAACAAAAGCAGAGCTTTCAGTTAGCTATGTTGACCACAACACACTGCAGACAGGTTTTGAAAATGCCGACGACCATGCCTACTTGCAAAGCGTTGCGGCAAAATACGGAATTTATTTTTCCCCTGCCGGAAACGGTATATGCCACCAGGTGCACTTAGAGCGCTTTGGAGTGCCTGCTAAAACACTTGCAGGTTCTGATTCGCACACACCCACTGCCGGTGGAATTGGTATGCTTGCCTTTGGTGTCGGCGGGCTTGATGTGGCATGCGCCATGGCGGCACAACCCTTTTATTTTGCAATGCCAAAAATTGTTAATGTAAAACTTACAGGAAAACTTTTAGGATGGGCAAGCGCGAAAGATATAATTCTTGAACTTCTAAGAATTCTTAGCGTTAAAGGTGGCAGAGGAAAGATATTTGAGTTTAGCGGCCCAGGAGTTAAAACTCTAAGTGTGCCGGAACGCGCAACAATAACAAATATGGGCGCGGAACTTGGCGCCACAACATCGCTTTTCCCATCAGATGAAATTACACTTGCTTTTATGAAACAGCAAAAGCGTCAAAAAAACTGGAAAAAACTCGTTGCAGATGAAAACACACAATACGACGAAACAATTGAAATTAACCTTTCAAAAATAGAACCACTCATCGCACTGCCTCATAGCCCCGACAATGTAAAAAAAGTAAGAGATGTTGAAGGTATAATAGTTAACCAGGTAGCTATCGGCTCTTGCACAAACTCTTCGCTTGCCGATATGCTGCTTGTGGCAAAAGTTCTTAAAAACAAAAAAGTTCACCCAAATGTAAGTTTAGTTATATCCCCCGGCTCACGGCAAGTTGTAGCAATGCTTGCGCGAAGCGGCGCTTTAAATGACTTAATTTCGTCGGGTGCGAGAATTATTGAAAATGCCTGCGGGCCATGTATAGGTATGGGGCAAGCTCCTCAAAGCGGTGCTGTTTCTTTAAGAACTTTTAACAGAAATTTTGAAGGCAGAAGCGGCACAAAAGACGCAAGCGTTTACCTTTGCTCGCCTCATGTTGCGGTTGCTGCCGCGATAACCGGCAAAATAACTAACCCATTAAAACTTGGGCTTGCGCCTAAAATAAAACTGCCGAGTAATTTTTTGATTGATGAAAAACTAATAATCGCACCAGAAAAAAAAGCATTTAAAATAGAAATCATTAGAGGACCAAATATAAAGCCCCTGCCAAACTTTAAGCCAATGGACAAACTTTTTGTACTTGATGTTTGTCTAAAGGTGCAAGATAATATAACAACTGACCACATATTGCCGGCTGGTGCAAAGATATTGCCGCTTCGCTCAAATTTACCGGCCATTTCGCAATACACTTTTGGAGCGGTTGATAAAGATTTTGTCGCGCGAGCAAAAAGTTCCGGCTCATGTGTTATAGTTGCCGGTGAAAACTACGGGCAGGGCTCATCGCGCGAGCATGCTGCGCTTGCCCCAAGGTTTTTAGGAGTAAAGGCCGTAATTGCAAAGTCATTTGCGCGCATTCATCTTGCAAATTTAATTAACTTTGGAATTTTACCGCTTGTTTTTGAAGATGCCGCTGAGTATAATAAAATTTCTCTTAACGATAAAATTATTATAGAAAATGTTTCTGCCACAAACCAAAAAATTGAAGCAAAGTTAATTTCTCAGGGCAAAGAAAGCAAAATTCATCTTAATCATCTGCTTAGCGAAAGACAATTTGAAATAGTGCGTTGCGGCGGTCTTTTAAACTTAATCAAAAATAAAAAGTAATCTCTGCACTTAAATTGTGCTGTTTATTAAATACTTGTCAATTTGCTTTTGCGTGTTTAGGTAAAACTTAAAATTTAAGTTTTTAAGGAAGGTTTATGGAAAAAAATGAAATAAAACAGCTAACGGCAAATCAGGCCGCAGGTGCAAAACTCGCCAGCAGAAAACTTGCGCTTTTGGCTAATGACCAGAAAAATAAGATTTTGGCCGCAATCGCGTCGGCACTTAAAAAACAATCCTGTGAAATTCTTTTTCAAAATGAAATTGATGTTGAGGCCGCAAAAGAAGCAAAACTTTCCTCTGCGCTTATTGACCGTTTAACACTAAATGAAACTCGCATTGAAGAAATGATTAGAGGCGTTATGGAAGTTGCCTCATTAGAAGACCCGATAGGTACCATAATTGCTGATTGGACCGTGCCAGCCGGAATGCAAATTCAAAAAGTGCGCGTACCGCTTGGCGCAATATGTATGATTTACGAATCACGCCCGAATGTTACCATAGACGCCACAGCGCTTTGCCTTAAATCTGGCAATGCGGTAATACTAAAAGGCGGTTCTGAAGCAATTAATACAAACCGCGCGCTTGTGCATGCAATACTTCCTGCAGCAAAAGAGGCGGGCTTGCCCGATGGCGCGATACAATTTATCGGCACAACCGACAGAGAAGCTGTGCTTGACCTTATCAAACTTGACACCCTTATAGACCTTGTTATTGCAAGAGGCGGCGAAGAGATGGTGCGCTTTATAAGGCAAAACTCCATTGTGCCAGTGCTTGCCCACGGTAAAGGGCTATGCCACACCTATATTGATAAGTCAGCTCAAATTGATATGGCAACTAAAATTTCAATTAACGCAAAGTGCCAAAGGCCTGGCGTGTGCAATGCTATGGAAACATTGCTTGTGCATAAAGATATTGCGCAAAAGTTTCTTCCAATTGTTTGCGGCCTTTACACAAAAGCCGGCACGCAGGTTCGCGGCTGTGAAATAACAAAAAAAATAGTTCCACAGGTTGTTGAGGCAACCGAAGAGGACTGGTCAAGTGAGTATTTGGACAATATAATTTCAATAAAGGTTGTAGAATCTATTGATGAAGCGATACACCATATAAACAAATATGGCTCAGGGCACTCTGAAGCAATTGTTACAGATGATAAAGAGGCGGCGCAAAAATTCTTAAAAGAGGTAGATGCAGCGGCGGTGTTTCATAACGCGTCAACACGGCTGCACGACGGCTGGGTGTTTGGGTTTGGCTCAGAGTTAGGAATATCTACCCAAAAGCTACATGCCAGAGGCGCAATGGGCATTAAGGAAATTACAACTACAAAATATATTGTTTACGGCTCAGGGCAAGTACGATAAAATTCAATAATAAATAGCCGGTCACAAAATGCCCCTCACCTCAATCCTCTCCCTCGAGGGGAGAGGAAGCCCGAAGGGCAGGTGAGGGTGATGTAAAAGTGTCGTTAGAAGTGGCAAGAAGACAAAAATATTTTGACCTCTGAAATTCTCAACGGAAAATGAGTTTCGTGACAGGCAATTCAATAATAAATTTGTTGGAGGGTTAATATGTCCGGCGCACAAGAGATTCGTGAAATCAATGAGAAGGTAAAAAAAGAAAGCGTTTTTGTTGTAGCGCTAATGGCAGAACTTGGCAAAGTTATTGTTGGCCAAAATTACATATTAGAAAAATTAATAATTGGACTGCTTAGCGATGGCCACATTTTGCTTGAAGGTGTACCGGGCCTTGCAAAAACATTGGCTGTTAAAACATTGGCCGGCGCCATTAAAACGAAATTTCAACGCCTGCAATTTACCCCCGATTTACTACCGGCCGACCTGACCGGCACAACAATTTACTCTCAACATGATGGAAAATTTACCGTAAAAAAAGGCCCGTTGTTTGCAAACTTCATACTTGCCGACGAAATTAACCGCGCGCCGGCAAAAGTGCAAAGCGCCTTGCTTGAGGCAATGCAAGAAAGGCAGGTTACTATTGGTGATACAACTTTTCAACTGCCAGACCCATTTTTAGTACTCGCGACCCAAAACCCAATTGAGCAAGAAGGTACTTACCCCCTGCCCGAGGCACAGGTAGACCGCTTTATGCTCAAATTAAAGATTACATATCCAAGCAAAGAAGAAGAAAGGCAAATTTTAGAACGCATGACATCGGGTGATGAAATTAAAATAAACCCGATTACCACACCAGAAGAAATAAAAACCGCGAAACACACCGTTAGCCAAATTTATGTTGATGAAAAAATTAAAAACTACATAGTTGATTTAGTTCATGCCACTAGAAACCCAACTGAATACAAACTAAATTCTTTAAAACCACTTATTGCTTTTGGTGCCTCGCCGCGTGCTACAATAAACTTAACGCTTGCCTCAAAAGCATACGCGTTTATACAAGGGCGCGGCTATGTTACCCCTGAAGATGTAAAAACTATTGGCCTTGATGTTTTACGCCATAGAATAATACTTACCTACGAAGCAGAAGCCGAGGAAGTTACAACGGAAGATATAGTTAAACAAATATTTGACGGCGTTGAAGTTCCGTAAAAATACATCCTGTGCGTATTTAAAAAACTAAATCATTACTAAAAACCTCTTAAGTATCTTATTGAGTTATGCTTTCATCCGACATCATTAAAAAAATCAAAAAAATTGAAATTCGCTCCAGAAAACTTGCCAATGAAGTTTTTGCCGGCCAGTATAGCAGCGTTTTTAAAGGCCGCGGTATGGAGTTTTCTGAAGTGCGCGAATATATGCCCGGCGACGATGTGCGCACTATTGACTGGAATGTTACCGCGCGCTACGGCAAACCATTTGTTAAAAAATTCACCGAAGAACGCGAGATGACCGTAATACTGCTTGTTGACGCTTCCGCTTCATTAGGTTTTGGTACAAAGGAAAAGTTTAAAAACGAAATTGCCGCCGAGTTTGCGGCAACACTTGCATTTTCTGCCATTAAAAATAATGACCGTGTTGGCATGCTTATTTTTACAGACAGGGTAGAAAAAGTTATACGCCCTAAAAAAGGCAAAAACCATATCTTGCGCCTTATTCGTGACATTCTTTTTTTCAAACCTCAAGGGCATAAAACAAACATATCTGACGCTTTAAAACACCTAAATGATATATGGAAAAGAAAGGCGGTTGTTTTTTTATTATCTGATTTTCAAGATAATAATTTTGAAGCAGCACTTAAAGTTACATCTCGCAAGCACGACCTTATTGCGGTAAAAATTTCAGACCCGCGCGAAAATAATATGGCAGACATTGGCCTAATTGAGTTTGAAGACCCTGAAAGCGGCTTGTGCCTGCTCTCAGACACATCTGCAAGATCTGTTATAAATGCTTCTATATTAGTAAAAGAAACCAAAAATATAGCTCTTAAGAAACTTTTCTCTTCATCTGGAGTTGATACAATTTCTGTTTCAACTGACAAGCCATACACAGCTGAATTAATTGCGTTTTTTAAGCGACGCGAAAAACGAATGACCTGTTGAACCCGGATTTTGCAAAATACAGGTTGGATTAATTAAAAATGAAAAAGCTTTTTATAACACTATTTTTAAGCTTACTTAGCATAGCGGTTTACGCAAGCGAAGTAACCGTAAATACAACCATAAATAAAACAAACATAACTATTGGCGACCCGCTAAAAGTTAGCGTAGAAATCTCTTACCCAAATGAACTTAAGCTATCAAGCGTTACAATGCCAAGCGAAATAGGCACATGGGTTTGTACAAACCTTTCAACCTCAACTAAAAAAACAAAAGATACTCTTAGCTCGTTGGCTGTATTTGAAGTAGTCCGTTTTTCTACAGGAATGGCTATTATTCCGCCAATTCCATTTACCCTTGTAAACAGCTCAACTGAGGCATACACTGTTTACTCTTCAAGTAAAAGCGTTAATATTGAAAGCACACTTGCGAAAATTGGAGATCTTGGAGACATAAAAGACATAAAAGAACCCTTAAGCATTGGCAATGGGATGTTAGTATACATTCTTGTCACGATTATATTGCTATTAATTGGGGCATATATTTACTATCGCAGGAAAACTTTAGCACAAACAATACTGGCCTCTAAACCCAAATTACCACCTTATGAAGTTGCCTTGCTCGCACTTAATGATCTTGCGGCATCCGACTTATTATCAAGAGGCCTTATTAAAGAGTATTATATTCGCCTTGCAGAGATAATGCGCAACTATATCTCAAACTCATTTGGCATAGAAACATTTGAAAAAACCACGCATGAACTCTACCAGGATTTAAAAGGCAGATCGGTAGATAAAAAAATAACATTAAAAATAAAAGAACTCTTTGAAAACTGTGATTTGGTAAAGTTCGCAAAATTTACCCCTAAAGAAAACCAGTGCACTTACGATATTGAACTAGCAAAAACAATTGTGCTTGAACGAATGCCGAAAGAAAACCCTATAGAAAATACCGGTTCTGCTGAAGGTAATTTATGATATTCGCGCACCCTTATTTTCTACTTCTGCTAATTGCTCTTGGGATTTATATATTTATAGAAAGAAAGTTCAAACTTAATAAAACCGCAACCATTTATTTACCGCAGGCAGAGATATTTAAAAGTGCTGGCTCAACACTTAGGGCTAAACTTTCAAAAATGCTTGTATGGATAAAAGTTTTAGCTATCGCGCTTATAATAGTTGCCTTAGCACGCCCGCAGGCCGGACAAAACAAAGAAGAGGTTTATAATCAAGGCATAGATATAATGCTTGTAATGGATACATCTAGCAGTATGCAGGCACTTGACTTTCAGCCCGATGACCGGCTGCAGGCAGCAAAAAAAGTTGCAAAAGAGTTTGTAAAAGGCCGCACTTATGACCGTATTGGCATTGTGGTTTTTTCCGGGCTTGCTTTTACGCAATGCCCTCTAACCATTGACCATGACGCTGTTTTGAATTTTTTGGATAAAATTGAAACAAATATGACCGGAGTTGACGGCACAGCAATTGGTTCGGCTATCGCAACTGCCGCAAGCCGGCTAAAAGCAAGCAACGCAAAGAGCAAGGTTATAATACTTGTAACTGACGGCAGAAATAATATGGGTGAAATTGACCCAATAAGCGCAAGTAAGGCCGCTTTGGCAATGGGTATAAAGATTTATACCATAGGAGCTGCCAAACCTGGTGAATCACTTTATCCGATAGATGACCCTGTTTTTGGCAGGCGTTTGGTAAAAATTGAAAATCAGGATTTAGATGAAGCCACCCTTGCAAACATTGCAGGTACAACAAATGGCCGTTACTTTAGGGCAACCGACACAAATTCTCTATCTGCAATTTTTAAGCAAATTGACAACATGGAAAAAACCAAAATTAAGGCACTTAAATACACCGATTACAAAGAATTATTCGCTTATTTTTTATGGCCGACGCTACTACTGCTGCTTGGCTCCAAGTTTTTAAATAAAACATATTTAAGAAAATTGCCGTAAAAGGTAAAAATGTTTCAATTTGCTAATCCATCAGCACTCTACTTGCTTTTACTTATCCCCATACTTGCGCTTGGGTTTGTTGCGGCACAAATATCAAAACGCAAGATTGCCAAGGTTTTTGCCCAGGATGAGCTTTTTAATAAACTTTCTAACGCCAACGAAAGAACAACTGTCCTTAAAGCTTCATTATTTATTTGCGGAATATTTTTTTTAATACTTGCGCTCGCGCGGCCGCAGTTTGGCACAAAACTTATTGAGTTAGAAAGAACCGGTTCGGATGTTGTTATCGCGCTGGATGTTTCAAAAAGTATGCTGGCGCAAGACATAAAACCAAGTCGTTTTGAACGCGCAAAAAATGTGTTATCGGAACTTATAAACCGCCTTGAAGGCGATCGCATAGGCATTGTGGCATTTGCGGGAGCCTCTTTTTGGCAATGCCCTCTTACGCTGGACCGCTCCGGCGCAGCTATGTTTTTACAAATTTTAGATACAAACCTAATTCCACTTGCAGGCACCTCCATAGGCAAGGCTATATCGCTTAGCTTATCCGGGCTTGAAAAAACTGCGCCAAAGGCAAAAGCAATAGTTCTTTTGACCGATGGAGAAGACCACAACAGCGGCCCGATTGATGCGGCAAAGTCAGCCGCGGCAAGCGGTGTTAAGATTTTTGTCATCGGTTTTGGCAAGGCAAACGGCGAACCAATTCCAGTTGAAGACGAAAACGGCAACTTTACAGGCTATAAGAAAGATAGCAGCGGACAAGTGGTTATGTCAAAGCTAAACGAAGAACTACTTTCTCAAATTGCATCAATAACAGGCGGTGCTTATATCAGGTCTGTTGATGGGTATGTTGACACCGATGCCATAGCTCGGGCAGTAAACGGCTTAGACAAGCAAAAACTATCTTCAAAAATGAATCGGCAGTTAGTTGATAGGTTTCAATATTTTCTTGCGTTGGCACTGCTTTGTTTTCTTATTGAGTTTATACTTCCACAAAGAAAAAAGAAACAAATATGAAAAAAATATTTATTTTATTACTTCTCTTATCTATTTTTGGCATACAAAATATTTATGCCTCAGCGGCATCAAATGTAAACTCAGGCAACCGCCTTTATAAAAACAATAAATACCAGGATGCGCTTAACAAATACCGCAGTGCCCAAATTGATAGCCCCGCAAACCCTACAATTAACTATAATATTGCTGACGCGCTTTATAAAACACAGGATTATCAGGGTGCCGCAAGCGAGTATGAAAGAGCTATTTCTTCAAAAAATAAAAAACTTATGGCGCGTTCTTATTATAACCTTGGCAACACAGCGTATAAACTGCAAGACAACGACAAAGCAATTGAATGCTATAAAAATGCTTTGCGTTTAGATCATACTGATAAAGATACAAAATATAACCTTGAGTATTTACTTAAAGTAAAACAGGAAAATAAAAAACAAGACAAAAATAAAAAAGACCAGCAAAATAAACAAGAGCAAAAAAATAAAGGTGATGAAAACAAAGATGATAAAAATAAACAAAATCAGCAACAAAACAAAGACGAGACCGGTAAAGACCCACAACAAAACCAAAATGACTTAAAACAGGATAAAGATAAAATGTCTAAAGAAGATGCCGAAAGGATTTTAAGCTATTTTGACGAAGCAGATAAAAATGCGGCAAAAAAACGCAAGATGCAAACACCAAATTTGCCAAAAGTTGAAATGGACTGGTAACTATAAAACACTGTATAATGTATTAATTAAACAATAAATATAAACTTTCACAGCTGTCTGGTTAAAAAAATGTTATTTTTCACCCTCACCCTTACCTCTCCCATCAAGGGAGAGGAGTTTCTGTAGAGAAGTGGTTTCCCTCTCCCCGTGCGGGTAAGTTTTTGGGCCGAGCCCGCGAGTGAAGAAGAGGATTAAGGTGATGGGAAAATGTTGAATGAGACATGGAGATAAAAATAGTTTGTCATCTTAAAATCCCACTTGGCTGCTTATGAGCGAGTGTTTTTTGGGGTCTTCGTCTGCGGATGTTTGAGACCACCACAAAGTGGTGAGACGAGTTTCCGCAGACGCAAAAAAACACGAGAGAATAGCCGCGCGGGTGTATTTCTTTTGGTTACTTTTCTTTGGACAGCAAAGAAAAGTATCACGGGGCGCAGGCCGAAGGTCCCGCCAAAGGCGGTGAGGCAGAATAGCCCCGCGACTTTGAAAGGTTTTATAGTTACTAATCCAAAGTTTAGCTCTCGCTAAAGGCAGGTTAGCCAAGCGGGACTTTAAATAAAAAAGATGCAACACTTATATTTCAAATAATATTTAACTGCAACAATAAATTAATAAGCCAATGAAAAAAACCATAATCGTATTATCATTTATTCTAATTTCTTGCGTATCTTATGCCACAGCAGAGCTTAAAGTTTCTGCCGCGGTAGATAAAACAAGCGTTGCTGTTGGTGAAGAAATTTTGCTAACCATAGATATATCCGGGCAGTCGGTAAACATACCCAGTATAGAAGTTCCCGCAATAGCAAACTTTTCAATATACTCCTCAGGCCGCTCGCAAAGCATGTCTTTTGTAAATGGACAGGTTTCAAACTCTATTTCTTTTAGGTATGTTATAATTCCAAATGCTCAGGGGAAATTTACAATCCCGGCTTTAAACTTAAAGTATGACGGCAAAACATACTCTACACAAAATATAGAAATATCAGTAAGCGCATCGCAAAAAGCGAGTGTTACATCAGCGAACCAAAACGTAACTAAAGTAACAACACAAGATGCAACTTTGAGCGATAAAGCGATATTTGTTAAAGCCATAACGGATAAATCAAGCGTCTATGTAAATGAACAATTAACTTACTATTTTCACTTATATAGAAGGGTAGATTTTTTAAACCAGCCGCAGTTTGCGCCACCCGGCTTCAGTGGTTTTTGGAGTGAGTCATACCCACCCACAAACAATATGACCGAAATAAACGGCCGGCAATATATGCTAAGCGAATTAAAATTTGTACTTTTTCCAACATCGCCTGGCAAAATAACAATTGACCCATCAACACTTCAATGCCAAATTGCATCAAACAACCCGGATGACTTCTTTGATGGTTTTTTTACCATGGGCAAACCTATTACACTGCGCACAAACTCAATAACAATAAATGTTTACCCTCTACCTAATAAAGATAAACCGGCTAATTTTTCGGGCGCTGTTGGTCAATACGAAATACAAGCCCAAAGCGATAAATCAAACACAAAAACAAACGACCCTGTAACATTCAGCATTATTGTTTCTGGTTCTGGTAACATTAAAACACTGCCCGAGCCACAAATGCCGCAACTTATGGAGTTTAGAAAATTTGACACCGCAAGCACTTACGACATTAATAAATCAGCTGGAAAATTTACGGGGTCAAAAACATTTAAAACACTCCTTTCACCGCAAAGCAGTGGAACAAAAATCATACCGGCAATAGAGTTTTCTTATTTTGACCCACAATCAAAAAGTTATAAAAAGATTTATTCAAAACCTATTTCTATAAATGTTACGCAGGGCACAACCGCAAACACGACAACTAATTTTTCTTTTGCCTCCAGTGAAGTAAAACTGTTAAATTCAGACATCCGCTACATTAAAGATACTTTCACCCGGGTAAAAAATTACCCACTAAAAAATATTCTGCTTATAATTAATTTATCTGCTCTTATACTGCTAATTCTATCTTTAATATTTGCTACGCGCGCACGCACGCTTCAAGAAAATGTTCACCTTTCAAGAAAGCTTGGCGCAAGCTCAAAAGCAAAAAAATATTTAAAAGAGGCCTCAAAACTATTCGAATCTGAGTTTTACAATAAGTGTGTGGACCGAGACGAGCGAGGCCGAGGATTTTTCAACTCAAAAAATGAGAGCGATGTGTTAACATCGGGCAAACTTTTTGAGGAAGAAAAAGTCCGGCATCGTTTGTCAAATCCCGCATCCTATTGTAAAACCCAGATTAAACATAATCACTCGGGCTTTTATTCCGCACTCAGCCGTGCTTTGCGTAACTTTATTGCGGATAAGCTTAATATATCGGCAGAGGGCCTTACAACAAAAGAGATATCAGCGACTTTCAAAAAACATAAAGTTCCGATTGAACTTGCCAATAAAACTTTTGAACTAATTGCTGAGTGTGACTTTGCCTGCTTTGCACCCTACACCCCGCAAAAAACTCAAATGCAAGATGCTTTAAAATCGGCCCAGTTAATTATAAATTCTTTGGAGAAGTTTTTATGAAAATTCTACCCATAACGCTTTGTATACTTTTTAGTTTGTCTTGCATTGCTTTTGCGCAAACGCCAAAAGAAGTTTTTAATGATGCAAACAAACAGTATGCGAAAGGCGACTGGCAAAAAGCCGCGGATTTATACAATCAACTTCTAGAAAACGGTGAAAAGACCCCTGAACTATACTACAACTTAGGTAACGCCAATTTAAAAATGCAAAAAGTGGGCATTGCCCTTTTAAACTTTGAACGCGCGCTAAGAATGGCTCCCCGGGATACCGACATTAGGTTTAACCTTGAATTTGCAAGAAAGTTGTGCGGCGAGCCTGAGCCAAGTTTTATTGAAAGCGCACTAATGTTCCTGCCAAATCAGTTTACATTAAACCAGCTTGCCTTACTTTGTTCCACACTATTTGTTCTTTTATCGGCGGTGCTCATTATCTACTTTATTACAAACTACAAAAAACTGTTTTTTATGGTTTTGGCTATATTTTGCGCATTGCTTTTATTTTCACTATTTTTTGGAATTAAACTAAATGCCGAAAAGTTTTCAAACTTTGCCATTGTAGTAAAAGGTCCGGCAGAGGTACGCAATGGCCCAAGCGAGGGAAACTCTGTTGGCTTTAGTTTGCCTGAAGGCAGAAAAGTTTTACTGCTTGGCAAAAGCGGGCAATGGGTGGCCATTGGCCTAAAAGCTGAAGGGTACAAAGGCTGGGTTCAAAGCCAGTATATTGAAAAAATATAAAAAAAATAAAACGAAAAACTCTTTGATTTTACCGGGTGGTTTTGGTAAACTGTGCTTAGTTATGAATGTAAAAAAAATTGGTATTTTTGGCGGTTCTTTTGACCCTGCACACAACGGACACATAAAACTTGCCCTTTTAGCTCAAAAGCAATTTAACTTAAATGACGTTATATTTGTACCTGCAAAGCTTGCACCACACAAACAGGAAAGTTTTGCCGCAGTAAAAGACCGCCTTGCAATGTTAAAACTTGCATTAAAACCATATAAAAATTTAAAAATAAGTTCTTTTGAATTGAATCAAAAAAGCACAACTTACACATACCAAACCGTAGCACATTTTAAAAAACTATTTGCAAGTAAAGAACTTTTCTTTTTACTCGGGGTTGACTCGTTAAGCGAACTTGTTACCTGGAAAAACCCAGAGGAGATTGTCTCGCAATGCCACATTTTGGCTGCAAAGCGCGGGAATTTAAACTTTAATATACCAGCTTTTGCTAAGGACTCCGTGTCTTTTTTAAGCAGAACAATGCCAAACATTTCATCAACACAAATACGCGATAAAGTAAAAGAAAATAAATCTATTAAAACACTTGTGCCACCTAAAGTTGCGTCATACATTAAAAAAAATAAAATATATCAATGAAAATAACTTCTAAAACCATTAAATACTATCTTAAAACCCGCCTTTCGCCTGGGCGTTTTAGCCACACACTTGCCACACTCAAACTTGCGCAAGTGCTTGCAAAAAAACATAAAACCAATTTAACAAATACATTCATTGCCGCACTGTTGCACGACACAGGAAAACAGTTTGATAAAGCTGCTATGAAAGCTTACGCGATTAGTCACAAAGTTAGCGTACCAAACTTAAAGCAAACAATAAAAAACAGCCCGGCATTACTGCACAGTTTTATAAGCGCGCATATTGCAAAAAATGTTTTCGGCATAAAAAACACATCTGTGCTAAATGCCATTGCATTTCACACATTGGGTGACCCAAACATGGACACACTTGCAAAAATTATTTATCTGGCAGATGCCGCCTCGCCTGACCGCTCTTATAAAGGTGTAAATGATATAAGACAAACTGCTTTAACAAACCTAGATAGCGCCTTGATGATGGCTCAAGGCACAAAGATTGCGCATGTTTTAGAAAAAAAAGCGTGGCTGCACCCAAAAGCCCTTGAGAGTTGGAATGCTTTTGTACTCACTTGTTCAGAAAACCAAAAATGAAAAGCTTAATTTTCAAAGTTCTATTATTACTTTTCGTATTAGTTATCGTAGTAATATTATATTTTTCGTGGCGAAGCCCTATTGCAAAAGCCCTAAGCACAGGCGAACGCATTAACGCCCTTATCATAGGTACTGACCTTGTTGACCGCTCCAGACATACCGACACGCTTGTTTTTATAAGCTATGCCCCATCAACTGGCTTCTTAGACATGATATCTATACCGCGTGACACACACTTTAGCCCAACTGGGTACGGCTTTAAAAAAATTAATGAAATTTTTGCCTATAACTACGCTAAAACACAAAACTCTGACTTTGCGGCAGGTCAGGTACGAGATGGGGTTGAAGAGCTATTTCAAAACAAAGTAAAAATTCCTTACTATTTTCAAATTGATTATAAAAACTTTAAAGATATATTAGATATTATCGGCGGTGTCCCGTTAGATGTAGAGTTAAATATGGACTATCAAGATAAAACGGGCGACTTAAATATTCATTTAAGTACTGGTACTCAAATTCTTAATGGACAAAAGGCACTTGAGTATGTGCGATTTCGCTCCAAAGAAGGCGACCTTGGCAGAATAACCCGTCAGCAAAAATTTATCAAGGCATTTTTAGATAAATTGAAAAATCCGGCGGTAATTTGGCGCTTACCGCAAATTAGCTCTTTGGTTCTAAGAGATGTTAAAACAAATCTTAATAGCTTTGATATTTTTAGCGCGGCATTAGAATTACGCAAACTTCAAAAAAGCAATATACGCACCACACAGGTGCCTGGCAGCACAAAAGGTGCTTACTGGCAGCCAAATACGCAAAATACGATCGGGCTTTTTGAGAAAATTTTTTCATCTTCGCAAACTGCAACTACAGCTGAAAAATTAACTACAGTTGAAGTTTGGAATGCATCGGGCAGGAAAGCTCTGGCAGAACGCGTTATGTGGATGCTGCGCAAAAACGGGTTTGATGTTATTGACTGGGGTACTTTAAAAATAATTCAGGAAAATACCACCATAACAGATTTTAGCGGCAACATTAAAGCTGCACAGAAACTACAAGGGCTTATAAAATGCGGAGATATAATTTCAAAATACGACTTGGCAAACGGCTTAGTTGAAATAAAGGTAATTTTAGGGACTGATTGCCAATTTGAGTACAAAGAGCAAGACTAATAAATTGATAGGCATGGAGTGCAAATGGAAAATAAAAAAGGAAGATTTCTCAAGTTAGCAAGAGCTGCGGCAAGAATTGCGGATGATAAAAAAGCATCAGAGGTAACCGTATTAAGCGTAACGAAGCTTACTACTGAAACCGATTATGTGGTAATTGCTACAACCGAATCGGCCCCGCAAACAAGCGCGATTTACCAGGAAATTAAAGGAATTTTTAAAAAAGATTTCGCTATTTTGCCATTGCATTTTGAAATGAGCGCAACTTCATCGTGGTCGGTGTTGGATTTTGGCGGTGTGTTAGTTCACATAATGCCCGCAAGGTTAAGAGAGCTTTACGCTTTAGATAAAATTTGGGCTAATGCCGGTAAGATTAAGTATTAATCAATTTTCTAATTTTATTCTAGGCACTTTTTTTGTGTATCATCAATTGAAAGCACTTCTTGTTTGCCTGTTTTCATATCCCTTAAAAGCACTTTATCTTCTTTTAACTCTTCTTCGCCAAAAATAACCGCATAAGCGGCTTGCACTTTATCGGCCAAACGCAACTGTGCCTTTAATTGAACTCCTGCAAGAGGGCCTTCTACAATTAGTTTAGTGTTTGCGCTTGCCCTAAGCAGAGCTGCAAAGTTAAATGCCTTTAATATGGTATCCCCTGCAGTTGCGACAAAAATAGTTTTAACATCCTTATTTGCCTTAAATGCCTGCAACATATCTGAGACCATAATAACCCTCTCGCTGCCAAGAGCAAAACCAACAGCGGCAATGTTTGGGCCGCCTATTTCATTAACTAACTTATCATACCTGCCGCCAGCGGCAACGGCATCTTGCGCCCCAAGCTTTGATGAGCGCACCTCAAAAACTGTACGATTATAATAATCTAACCCTCTCACAAGTTTACTATCTACGCTAAACTTACAACCAGCCGCGTTAAGCAATGCTTTGACCATTTCAAAGTGATCTTTACACTCAGCACACAAAAACTCCTCCATTATAGGAAGCGTGGTAATTTTTGGAGAGTCAATTTTACAATCTAATACACGCAGGGGGTTTCTTTCAATTCTTTTTGCGCAATCATCACAAAGCTCGCCCTCTTTTGCTTTTAGGCAATCAAGTAACGCTTGGCGAAAAGCAGGCCTGCATGCTGGGCATCCTAATGAGTTAATTAAAACCGTTGCATCTTTCACACCCGCGCTTTCTAAAAGCTGCATGGCAAGTAATATTATCTCGGCATCGGCGCTTGGCCCACTAACACCAAAATACTCCGCGCCTATCTGAAAAAACTCTCTATACCTGCCTGCTTGCGGGCGTTCGTAACGAAACATTGAACCCATATAAAAAAGTTTCGCGCTGGCAAGCGTTCTGTCTAAATTATTTTCTATGAGGGACCTTACAACCGATGCCGTGCCCTCAGGCCTTAGCGCAAGTTTTCGGCCCTTGCGGTCACTAAATACATACATTTCTTTTTCAACTATGTCGCTGGTTTCGCCTATTGAGCGCGTAAAAAGCCCGGCATCTTCAAATGTAGGCACACGGATTTCAGAGTAGTTATATTTTTTAAATACTGCCCGGGCTATGCTTTCTAACTTTGTAATTTTTGCAGCATTATCACCGTAAAGATCATGTGTGCCGCGCGGCGCGTTAAATTTCATTAATACCCCTGTTTAATAATCAATTTAAGTTTATTTATATCTTTTACTAAAATATTTCCATTGGAAGCTGAAAGAATTGCATTATTGTTTTGTAGTTTTATCCAACATAAGTTTGGAACCATAAATAAAAAGTTTCTTTAACTTTTCATTGCTTTCTGCTTCCGCGTAAAAGCGCACCACCGGCTCTGTACCTGAAGGTCTGATGCCTACCCATGAACCGTCTGAAAGAATAAATTTAAAGCCATCAATGGTAATTGTGCTTACCACAGATAGCCCCGCAAAACTTTTAAGACCGCACCCAAGTTCACACTCAAGTTGCTCAATGCGGCTTTGTGTCAGATGAAAGTTTTTTCTGCCCGAAACAACTCTACCCACTAAAGCAAAAATTTCCTCAAGGGTTTTTCTAAGAGGTTTTCTTGTATGCGCATACATTTCGGCCATTAACAGGCAGGCGGCAATTCCGTCTTTTTCCGGCACATGGTCTGTAATTGTAAGCCCGCCCGACTCTTCTCCGCCTATTATAAAGTTCTTGCCTTCTTTCACCATTATCTCGCCAATGTATTTAAAGCCGACCGGGGTTTCTTTTACCTCAATGCCAAACTTTTGCGCGACTTTATCTACAAGATGAGTTGTCATAACACTTCTTGCGACAACACCGCTCTTTAAACCACGCGATTTTATCATGTGATAAAGCAAAAGAGCGATTGTTTCATTTGGGTTAATAAAAGATCCGTCTGTATCTAAAATTCCGAAGCGGTCTGCATCGCCATCAGTTGCAAGCCCCAGATGGCACGACTCTTTTTTTACAAGAGCGCAAAGCTCGCTTAAGTTTTCTTCCGATGGTTCCGGCGCGTGGCCGCCAAAAAGTACATCTCTTTGTTTGTTTATCACCTTCTGCATGGTTCCGGCAGTGTCTAATAAATCGTCTAAATACCCGGCCCCAGTGCCATAAAGCACATCGGTAGCAATTTTTAAGTTGGCTTTTTTTATTGCCTTAAAATCTATCAATTGTTTTATTCTTTTTAAGTATTGCGGCCTTGGGTTTATTATCTCAATAAGCCCTGACTTTTGGGCACTTTCAAAGCTGATTTCTTTTGACCCGGATTGCATCGGAGCGTTGGCAAGTGTTTCAATAACCTTAGTTGTCTCAGGTAAAGCCGGGCCACCCCAAGTGGGTGAAAATTTTATACCGTTGTAGTTTGATGGATTGTGGCTTGCTGTAAAATTTATGCCACCTGCTATCTTCCTGCGTATTATTTCATAAGATATTACCGGAGTGGGTGTATTTCTGCTGCAAAATAATGCTTTTATGCCGTTTGATGCAAGTATACAAGATGCGGTCTTTGCGAACTCATCTGACAAAAACCTTGTGTCATAACCAACTATAACTTCATTGTTTGGGTTGTTTTGTTTTTTTATGTACTGGCTTATGGCATGCGTTACACGCCGCACTCCATCAAATGTAAAGTCCTCTGCTATAACGCCTCTCCAACCAGATGTTCCAAATTTAATCATATTCTTTCTTCTCCAATATTGCCCACCCTTTGGGTATTTCGGGGACACAATACTTATATCCGCCATTTTAGATTCCCGCTAATCCCGCCATCGGCGGGACGGGAATGACATGCTCTTTTGTTTGGACCGGCACTTCTTTTTCATTGTCATCTCGATGAGCGAAGCGACGAAACAATCTTGGTGTCATTGCGAGCGAAGCGTGGCAATCTAATAATCAGGACGAGATTGCTTCACCCCTGATGGGTTTTCGCCTTTGGCGAGATCTAGCCCCTTGGGCTGACGCAATGACAGTAAAACCAAGATCCCCCGCCCAGCAAGCTGGGCGGTATCAATGGTGCTAATTCTTCTTCCTCTCCCTCGATGGGAGAGGATTGAGGTGAGGGTGGACATTCGATAACAGGTCTCATTTGACCCCTCATCCTAACCTTCTCCCGCAAAGGGGAGAAGGAATTATTTGGTAACCGCCCAGCAAGCTGGGCGGAATTATCAAGTTAAAAGAACATTCTATAACTGCCACTTTTTTACTTTTTCGCTATATTGCTCCAAATAATCTTTTGCTACTTTTTCCTTATCCGACTCTACCCAGACATGAAAGAATGCTTCATCGGGGTCTGGCAATAACAACACCCAACCGCCTTTTAAGAAAATCTTAACACCGTCTATAAGTTCAGCTTTTGCTTTTGATGCTTCTTGCATAGCATAGCGCATCGTCTGGCCTTTTTTATCCCATGCGCAAGGAATTTTTTTGTGCAATACCTCAAAAGCAGGTATCTCGCGGCTAAGACGGTTTAGCCGGTTTTTTTCTTTTGCCATTAGCTCAAGAATTTTTGCGGTTGCGTACATTGCGTCAAAAGCAGGCTGGAACTCCGGGAAAATAAAACCGCCGGAGCAATCACCAACAAAGCAAACACCTTTGATGCGCGACGCGGAAATTATCTGCCTTGGGCTTGTTGCAGTTCTTATAACCGTGGCATTATACTTTCGCGCCAGCTCATCAATTACTGATGATACTGTAACCGGCACTGCAATTGTGGCATTTGGAGTACTTCTCATAACCAAATCTGCCACCAAAATGAGTGCGAGATTGTTTGGCACTATTCTGCCGCGCTCATCAATTAAAAAAATCTTTTCCGCGCCATTGTCAATTAAAAATCCGGCATCGGCCTTGAGAGTTGTAACTATGTCGGAAAGTTGTTCAAGAGAGTGCTTAAACTCGTGTTCTGTTTTTGTTATTTTGTATGGGTTAACATAGGCGTTTAAGGCAACAACCTCTGCCTCAAGCGGCCCTAAAATTGCAGGGAAAATCATTGACGCGGAGGAATACGAATAGTCAAAAACAATTTTAAAGTTGGCTTTTTTTATCTCATCTTTATTTATAGCCTTAAAAAAACCTGTTTTATAATACTCCTGAGCTCTTGATGGCACAGTTATATCACCAACATCGTCCAAACTGGCTCGTTTAAAATCCTCTCTTAGAAAAAGTTGTTCTATGGATTTTTCTTTAGAAATTGGCAGGTCGCCGCCATCAGAGTCAAAAATTTTTATATCCATAAGCCGTTTGTCAAACGGAGATAAGCGCACATGTATTCCGCCAACTTCGCCTTCCTTTCCAATTTCGTAACGCACAACCGGAATTGGCGCGGTTTGCAAATCGCCAACTTTTACGCCAGCGCTAAGCAGCCCCGATATCATTGTGCGCTTTATCATTCGCGACGAACCATGGGCATCTCTTGAAGTTACCACATAAGCGCCGGCACCAATAAATGCCCCGTATGCCGCACCAACTTTGGTGGCAAACTCAGGTGTTATTTCTATGTTGCCAAGGCCTGTAATGCCATAGGCGCCAAAAAGCTCTTTATTCCATTTTTCTCCCCACACCAAACTTGTGGCAAGTGTCGCGCCTTCTTCTACTGTTTTATCGGGCCAGATTTTTATGTATGCCCTGATTACGGCCTCGTTGCCTATTTTGCAATTATCGGCAACCACTGTACCAACTTGTAAAACAGCCCTGTCGCCTATTGAGGTATTTTTTGCAACAACACTTTCTTTTAAGCGTGCCTCGCGCCCAACGCTAACACCATCCCAAAGTATTGAACCGTAAAGGTTCGCGCCTTCACCAACTTTTACACTGTTGCCAATTACACAGTTGCCTACAACAACGCCTTTGGCAATAAAGCAATTACTGCCTATTATAACCCGTTCATTTATTTCGGCACCTTCTTCTATGGTAGTACCTTCTCCAACTATAAAACTTTTGGCGCCCGATATAACCTTTCTGCCGCTTATGCTAAGGTTTATTTTACCTTCTAAAATATCGTAATGGCCGGTACGGTATTCGTCTAAATTGCCAATATCTTTCCAGTAACCGCCTGCGGTATGACCATAAAGCCCTTTACCTTGCAAAAGAAGCGATGGGTATAAATCTTTTGAGAAATCAAATGGTTTCTCATCCGGTATCTCTTCTAATACTTTCGGCTCTAAAATGTAAATGCCAGTATTTATTGTGTCAGAAAAAACTTCACCCCAAGAGGGTTTTTCTAAAAATCTTTCAATTTTGCCATCTGGCTGCGTTATTACAACACCGTACTGCAAAGGGTTTGCAACACGGGTAAGCACCATGGTGGCAACAGCATTTTTTTTCTTATGATAATCAAGCGCCTCGGTGATATCTATGTCCGTTAAAACATCGCCTGAAATAACAATAAATGTGTCTTTTAAGTGGTCTTTCGCGCAACGCACACTGCCGGCAGTTCCCAAATCTGCTTTTGGGGTTATGTATTTTAGTTTTACCCCAAACTCAGAACCATCGCCAAAGTAGTCAGTAATAACATCTGGCTGATAGTAAAGCATCATTACAATGTCTGTAATTTGGTGTTTTTTTAGAAGGTTTATAATGTGATAAAGGATTGGCCTGTTTGCTACAGGTACCATGGGCTTTGGGAGATTACAGCTTAAAGGTCTTAACCGTGTTCCAAAACCACCGGCCATAATTACGGCTTGCATAACTTTCTCCTGGTATAATATTCATTATACCTTTTGTTTCCAAAATTGCATTTTGATATATTTTTTCAGTTAACGGATCTATTTGTTCCATCCGTGTAGTCAAGACATCCTGAATCTTACAGAATGTCTATAAGAAATTATTGTGATAAAAAATGCTAATTGATGGTACAAAATTCGCCATCAAAAGGCAAGATTATTGTTTTATGGGTAATTTGTTCTTTAAGTCGGAGATTTTTGTTTTTTTGCCACAACTGCCCAAATTAATTTTGACTACTGAAAATCAAAGTCGCGGGGCTATCCTGTCAGCCTCGGGCTGACGCCCCCGTAATACTTTTCTTTGCATGCCCAAAGTTACACCCAGAGTTTACAATAGGATGCGGGATTCGACAAACGATGCCGGACTTTTTCTTCCTCAAAAAAGCTCGACCGATGTTCACACATCGCTCTCTCTTTTTGAGTTGAAAAACCCTCGGCCTCGCTCGTCTCGGTCCACACACCTATTGCAAAATCTGGGTTGAAGTAACCAAAAGAAATGCACCCACGGTGGCTATTCACTCACATTTTTTTGGCGGCTGCGGAACTCGCCTCGCCACTTTGTGGCGGGCTCAGGCAGTCCTCACCGAAAACTCCACAAAAATGCTCGTTCATTATCAGCCAAAGTGGGGATAAAGTTAGTAAGGCAAAAAATTTGTCACCTCGACGAGTGAAGTGAGGCAGGATAGCCCCGCCATTATTTTCTATCTATAAGTGCTTGTATTCGCATAAGCACAGGAGGGTGGGTGTAGTCAAATAATACTTTAACACTGTGGGGTGTGAGGTTTGAAAGGTTATCCACGCTAAGTTTTTTTAAGGCGTTTAGCATATCACTACTGTTTCCAACACTACTTGCAGCAAAGGCATCGGCTTCGTACTCATGTTTTCTTGAAAAGTAATTACTAATCGCAGAAAAAAACAAATTAATAACAGGATAAAGGATCATAAATGCAAATAACCCCGCATAAATAGAATAGGTTTTAACATTCAATGCGTATGAGAAATTTTCATTTGTTGCGAAATACCCTGCTAAAAAAAGACCAATAGCGGAAAATATAAGTGATAGGGCAAACTGTTTTATAATATGTCGTTTTTTGTAATGCCCAATCTCATGTGCAAGTATGGAAACAATTTCAGTTGTTGTGTGTTTTGCAATTAGAGTGTCAAAAAGAGCAATTTTTCTAAATCTGCCAAAACCTGTAAAAAAAGCGTTTGTTTTAGCCGACCGGCGCGAGCCGTCCATTTTGTAAATTCCCTGCATTTTAAAGTTTTCTGATTTTGCAAAATTTAACACTGCGTTTTTTAACTCTCCCTCTTCTAATGGAATAAATTTATTAAATAACGGCATAATTAACGCAGGCCAGATATATATAAGCAGAACCTCAAAAATAAGCATAAATACCCAGCATAAAATCCAGCCGGAAAAACCAAATTTTTGAAAAATATAAAGTACACCAAAAAGCAATATAGCTCCTAAAACTGTTTGAAGAATAAAGCTCTTAATGAAATCTCCAATAAAAGTTCGTGCGTTCATTTTATTAAAACCATACTTTTCCTCTAAGACAAAAACCTTGTATAGTGAAAATGGCAAACTTAACAACTCTGAAATTAAAAAAATTATCCCAAAGAAAATTAAACCGGTTAATATTGGATTTAAGGCAAAACCTCTTGCCATAATATCTATTTTTTCAAAAAAACCAAACATTAACGCTAAAACAGTAATAACTCCCATAAAAACTGTGTTAAATACTGTAAACTTTGTGTTGTCTTTAAGGTAACCTTGAGCTTTCGCGTAGCGCTCATTATCATAAACACCAATAAATTCATCGGGCACTTCTTTTTTTAGCGCAGAGATGTTTAGCGCTTCAACAAGTAAGCGCACAATCAAAGATAAAACTATTGAACTTATAATCACCACTGTAAAAATAGACATATTTTCTCCAGTTAAAATAAAAAAGCACCGCCTCAGGTTTCTTGAGACAGTGCCTTATAAACTACCTATTAAAGCGCAACATGCTTAACACTTGTTATACCCGGGAGTGTTGCAATTTGTTTTATAACATCTGCCTCTACACAGCTGTCTATGCTAATTATGGTTGTTGCTTCCCCGCCCGACTGCGTTCTGCCAACCTGCATACCTGCTATATTGATGTTACTCTTACCCAAAAATGTACCAATTTGACCTATAATACCTGGTTTATCTACATTTTTTACCAAAAGCAAGCAACCAGAAAGTGGTATATCTACGCTTACGCCGTCAACAATAACAAGGCGCGCCATTTTGCTGCCAAATATAGTGCCAGATGCTTTAAGTGTACCTTTTTGTGTTGACACGCTTGCGCTTACAAGCTCTGTGTAATCATCCGAAACATCTGTTTTAAGTTCTTTTATTTTTATACCCCTTTCTTTTGCAAGCAAAGGAGCATTTACAAAGTTAACTTCTATGTCTAACATTGGAGATAGCAGGCCTTTTAAATAAGCTACAAGCAGCGGGTTCGTATTTAATTTGCTTATGGTTCCTGCGTATTCAAGCTCAACTTCTACAACCCCGCCGCTAACAAGCTGGCTTTGAAATGAACCAAGCTTTTCGCAAAGCGCTATGTATGGTTCAATCTGTTTATATTCTTCCCAGTTGACAGTTGGCACATTTACGGCATTTCTAATAAGGCCTTTTGTAAAAAAATCAACAAGCACTTCGCCAAGTTCTTGCGCAATTTTTACCTGTGCCTCTTCAGTTGACGCGGCAAGATGCGGCGTTACAACTGTGTTCTCGCATTCAATTATAGTCCAGTCAACCGGCGGTTCTTTTGCAAATACATCTATGGCGGCACCTCTTACATGACCATCTTTTATGGACTGGGCGAGAGCTTTTTCATCTATAATTCCACCTCTGGCACAATTTACAATTCTAACGCCTTTTTTCATTTTTTTAAGTGCTTCAGCGTTGATCATATTTCTTGTGCTGTCATTAAGCGGAGAATGAATTGAAATATAATCGGCCTCGGCGTAAATTTCTTCGGGTGTTTTTATTTCTATACCTAAACTTTTGCCAAATTCTTCAGTTACAAAAGGGTCATACGCCACAATTCTCATACCAAACGAACGCATTCTATGAGAGACCTCTCTGCCAATCCTGCCAAGTCCAATAAGCCCAAGCGTTTTGCCATATAACTCAGTACCCATAAACTTTTCGCGTTTCCACTCTTTATTTTTTAGCAAAGCATGTGCCTGAGGAATGTTCCGTGCCATTGCCATTATTAAACCAATTGTATGTTCTGCGGCCGAAATTGTATTTCCTCCGGGAACATTTGCCACTACAATGCCTTTTTGTGTGGCAGCCATAATGTCTATATTATCAACACCTGTGCCTGCCCTTCCGATAAATTTTAACTTTTTTGCTGCCCCAATTATTTCGGCTGTTACCTTTACTTCTGAACGAATAAGCAAGCCATCATAGTTGGCAATTAATTCTTTGAATTGCTCTGGAGTCGGTTTTGCGTGTATTTCTATAGCGAAGTTCTTATTCTCAAGAACTTTCTCAAGCCCTTCGGTACTGTCGTATGTCATAAGTATTTTAAACATTTTATACTCTCCAAATATGTCTTTTATAGTAATCTAAATTGTCAGATATTATTTTTCAAAAGCACTTCTTCCGCTGCCGCAACAGCTTTGCCTTTTTGCACATTGTACCCAAGTTTTGTAAGCACCATTTCAAGACAGGCAAAACCAACAAGCAAATCTGCTTTTGTGATGTAACCCATATGAGCAAAACGAATTATTTTTCCTTTAAGTATGCCCTGCCCACCTGCTATTGATATACCAAATTCTTCTCTTAACAACTTTACAATTTTGCCGCCTTCAATACCATCTGGAACACGGGCACTTGTAACAACTTCACAAGGTCTTTGCGCAAAAAGTTCCATTCCAATAGCTTGCATACCTGCTCTTGTGGCGGCCGCCATTACCTTATACTCTTTTTGCATATTTTCAAGCCCCGTGGCCTCAATCATTTTTATTGCCTCTGCAAGTGAAACTATAAGAGTAATTGCCGGCGTAAATGGAGTTTCGTTATCAGCAAGCGATTTTTTCATTTTGCGCCAGTCCCAGTAAAACCTTGGGAGCTTTGCATTTTCTGCCAAAAGCCACGCTTTCTTACTTATTGAAACAAACGCAAGGCCGGGTGCGAGCATAAGGCCCTTTTGAGAACCGGTTACAACAACATCAATATGCCAAGCATCGGTTTTAAGCTCTTGGCCGACCAAACCAGATATTGCATCTACCACAAGCACTGCCTGCGATGAATGAACAATTTTACCTATTGTTTCTATGTCGTTTACAACACCTGTTGAGGTTTCAACATGAGTGGTATAAACAACCTTAACACCCGGGTTTGCCTTGAGCGCTTTTTCAATTTCATTTGGATTGACAGCTTTGCCCCACTCTGTGTCAACAATTATCGGATTTATTCCGTAAGCACTTAAAAGTTTTACCCAACGTTCTCCAAAATTTCCACTTTGGGCAACTATTACATCATCGCCCGGGCTAAGCAGATTTACAACTGACGACTCCATTGCACCCGTACCGGAAGATGCCATTATCAGCACATCGTTTTGAGTACAAAAAACATATTTAAGGCCTTCTATAACTTTACCAAATATTGCCGCAAATTCTGCTGTGCGATGGTGAATAATTGGTTTTGCTCCTGCTAAAGCAACCTCTGTTGGAATGGGTGTTGGTCCAGGTGTTAAAAGATAATGTTTTTTCATTCTGCCTCCAATACAAAAATTATTTTACACTCAATAAAAACATTGTGAAATATTTCACAATGAAATACTATTAAAAAAAATTTGTTCTGTCAAATTAAAATTTGAGACATGGTTTCTTTTTTAGCTGTCATTGCGTCAGCCCCCGCCTTTGGCGAGGTCTAGACAAGACTCAGGCTGACAAGGGGCTAGATCTCGCCAAAGGCGGAAATCCCGAATGGGTGAAGCAATCTTTTATTAACTGTTAGATTGCTTCGTCGCTATGCTTCTCGCAATGACAAAACACATTGAAAGAAACATTGCCTCGGGCTGATTCGCTTCGCTCACCCGAGATGACACACCAAGAAAAAAATAGCTTACTTTGTTGCCTTTTCAAGCCCAAGCGATAACACTTCGTCCATATGCGCTACAGGTATCATTTTTATTTTTTTTAAAATATCTTTTGGAATTTCAATAAGGTCTTTTTTGTTGCCCTCCGGAAAAAGAATTGTTGTTATGCCATCACGGTAAGCGGCAAGTGTTTTTTCTCTTAGTCCGCCTATGGCAAGCACCCTGCCACGCAAAGTAATTTCACCTGTCATTGCAAGATCTTTTTTTACCGCCCTGCCGGTGCTTACCGATGCAAGAGCGGTTGCCAGCGCTATACCGGCACTTGGCCCGTCTTTAGGAACAGCACCTTCGGGCACATGAATATGAAAATCTAAGTCCTTAAAGCTGTCTTCGTCAATTTTTAATTTTTTTGCGGAAGAACGCACATAAGATAACGCTGCCTGAGCCGACTCCTTCATAACATCTCCAAGTTTGCCGGTTAAGCTTAATATGCCTTTACCTTTCATTTTATTTACTTCAATTGTAAGGGTTTCCCCTCCGGCTTCCGTCCAGGCAAGGCCAGTTGCCACACCAATGTTGTTTGCAGCTACACTGTCTTTTGAAAACTTTGGTATACCCAAAAACTTTTCTAAGTTTTCAGGGGTTATTTTAATAGAAGTTTTTTTCTCCAAGTCCATTGCTTTTGTAGCTTTTCGGCAGAGGTTCGCGCTTTCTCTCTCCAGATTTCTTACACCTGCCTCGTGCGTATAGTTTTTAATTAGCAGTTCCATGGTTTTAGGTGTAATAACAAGCTCTCCATCTTTTAAACCGTGTTCTTTCATTTGCTTTGGCAGTAGAAATTTTTCTGCTATTTTTAACTTTTCTTCTAATGTATAACCCGGGAACCTTATAACCTCCAAACGGTCTAATAGAGTGCTTGGAATGTTGTAAAGCGTGTTTGCGGTTGTAATAAACATTACCTTTGAAAGGTCGTAGTCAAGGTCAAGGTAGTGGTCTACAAAAGCATAGTTCTGCTCTGGGTCAAGCACTTCAAGCAATGCCGAAGAAGGGTCGCCCCTAAAATCGCTGCCCATTTTGTCAATTTCATCTAAAATAAATACAGGGTTGTTTGATTTTGCTTTGCGCATAGATTGTATTATTCTGCCGGGCAATGCGCCAATGTAAGTTCTTCTATGTCCTCTTATTTCGGCCTCATCTCGCACACCACCCATAGATATGCGTACAAAATTTCTGCCTAAACTTCTGGCAATTGATTTAGCTATAGATGTTTTGCCGACACCCGGAGGCCCGACAAAACAAAGAATAGGGCCTTTTATTTTTTGAACGCGTTTAAGTACAGCCAGGTATTCAGTAACTCGTTCTTTTACTTTTTCTAAACCAAAGTGGTCTTGGTCTAATATAGTTTGTGCTTGCCTAAGGTCGTAGTTATCTTTTGTACTTTCGTGCCACGGAAGTGCTATAAGCCAGTCAATATATGTTCTTATTACCGTTGCCTCAGGTGAAAAAGGCATCATTTTTTCTAATCTGGCAATTTCTTTATCGGCCGCTTCCTGTGCCTCTTTAGACATTTTTGCGGCTTTAATTTTTGCTTTTAATTCTTCTAACTCCTTGGCATAATCATCTTTTTGTCGCAGTTCTTTTTGTATGGCCTTCATCTGTTCTGTAAGGTAGTACTCTTTTTGGCTTTTCTCTATTTGAGTACGCACGCGGCTTTGTATGCGCCTATCAATATTTAAAATTTCAATTTCAGAACTTAAAATTTGCACAAGCTTTTCAAGGCGTTCACTTGGGTTTGCAAGTTCAAGAATAGATTGTTTTTCAAAAACTTTTACGGACATGTGAGAAGCAATTGTATCTGCCAGGCGGCCCGCGTCGTTTATGTTTGCAACGGCAACACCTATTTCAAGCGGGATTCTTGCGTTTAATTTAACATACTGTTCAAAAAGTGAAACCGAACGGCGCATAAGCGCTTGCGTTTCAGGAGTTAGCACCGAAACTTCGCTAAGCAGGTTCAACCCAACTTCCACATAGCCCCTTTCGTGCATATGAAAGTCGGTCCAACGAGCGCGCAACAAACCCTCTACCAAAACTTTCAAAGTGCCATCGGGCATTTTTAGTAACTGCAACACATCGGCAACAGTACCTATTTGGTAAATATCATCAGGAGAAGGGTCTTCTATTTGCAGTTGTTTTTGCGTTGCAAGAAATATTAAGCGATTACCCGACATTGCCTCTTCAAGCGCTTTTATAGATTTATCGCGGCCAACGGCAAGTGGCACAACCATGGCAGGGAAAACAATCAAATCACGCACCGGTAATAATGGAAGCTTATTTGGTATATCTTCTAATTTGCTTGTTTTGGTTTGTCTATCTACTTCGCTCATATTTTCACTCCACTCTAAACCCGGCTTTTGCAACAGCTGGGTTAAACAGCCTTATTAAGTTTAACATTATCGTTTATATTTTTTTTATAAGTTAATTTTACTGCCGAACTGCCGCGCACAACGTCTTCATCAACTATAGCGCTTTTAAGATCTTTTTTATCGGGTAATTCATACATAACATCTATTAAAAGCTTCTCCATTATTGAACGAAGCCCTCTAGCTCCTGAGCCACGCACTAATGTGGCTTTGGCAATTTCAACTAATGCACCGTCGGTAAAATCTAATTCAACACCTTCTATTGAAAACATTTTTTTATACTGTTTAATAAGCGCGTTTTTTGGCTCTTTAAGCACACGCACAAGGTCCGCCTCTTTTAACTGCTCAAGCACCGCAACACTGTGCAACCTGCCGACAAACTCAGGTATAAGCCCGTATTTTATTAAGTCCTCGCTTTGCAATGAAGTCATAAGCTGGCTGTAAGCATAATCTTTTCTTGTTTTTATTTCCGAATTAAAGCCCATATTTTTTGTTGTTAAACGCGCCTGCACCACTTTATCTAAACCCTCAAACGCGCCGCCGCAAATGAATAGTATATTGGTGGTATCTACCTTTATGTATTCCTGTTGAGGGTGTTTTCTGCCTCCTTGCGGTGGCACATTGGCAATAGTGCCTTCAAGTATTTTTAAAAGTGCCTGCTGAACACCTTCGCCCGATACATCGCGGGTTATTGACGGATTATCGGATTTTCTTGAAATTTTATCAATTTCATCTATGTAGATAATGCCTTTTTCGGCGCGTTTTACATCAAAATTCGCATTTTGCAATAAACGAAGAATTATGTTTTCTACATCTTCCCCAACATAACCGGCCTCGGTAAGCGTGGTTGCGTCCGCTATGGCAAATGGCAAATGTAAAAGCTTTGCAAGCGTTTGGGCAAGCAGTGTTTTTCCTGTGCCTGTCGGCCCAATTAAAAGTATGTTTGATTTTTGAATTTCAACATCTGATTTTTTGTCTTTGGCGCAATCAAGGCGTTTATAATGATTGTACACAGCCACACTGAGAACTTTCTTTGCGTGCTCCTGGCCTATAACAAATTCATCTAAGAATTTTTTTATGCCGCTTGGGCTTGGCAAGGTGGTGATGTTCTTTTTTTCTTCTTCACTTTCAAGCTTATTAAGAAGTTCTATAGAGCTCCTTAGGCACTCTTCGCACACATACGCCCCGTTACCACCTATCATTTTGCCATTGCCATTTTCCACGGAACCGCAAAAAATACAGCTTGTTTTTTTTATGTTGTCCATATTATTTTTTCCTGCTTTCTATTACTTCATCAATTATGCCGTAACTTAGTGCTTCCTGCGCAGACATATAATAATTACGCTCGGTGTCTTGCTTTATCCTGTCCACACTTTGACCTGTGTGCTTTGACATAATTTCTATAAGTTTTTCTTTGGTTTTAAAAAGTTCTTTTGCCTCAATATCTATATCTGTAACCTGACCAGAAAGTCCCTCGCCATAAATTAGCGGCTGGTGTATCATAATCCGGCTACGCGGCAGAGCATAGCGTTTACCTTTAGTGCCGGCGGCCAATAAAAGCGCACCAAAAGACATTGCCATACCCATACATATAGTTGTAATGGGGCATTTTATGTATTGCATTGTATCGTAAACGGCAAGGCCCGCGCTAACTAAACCACCAGGTGAGTTGATGTATAGGTTTATATCTTTTTCGGGGTCTTCGGCTTCAAGGTAAAGCAATTGGGCAATTATTAGATTTGCTGAATCGGTGCTTACCGCGCCGCCAACACCACCAACAAAAATAATGCGGTCTTTTAATAACCTGGAATATATATCATAGCCAACGGCCGAACCCTGGTTCCATCTTTCTATAATTGTTGGAATAATGCTCATAAGAACTCCTATGTTACATTTGCCATCTGTTTTTTACTAAAACATTTTTAAGTCGCGGGGCTATTCTGCCCCTGCACCCCTGTGATACTTTTCTTTGTATGCCCAAAGAAAAGTAACCAAAAGAAATGCACCCCCTGATGGCTATTCACTCGTTTTTTTTGGCGGCTGTGGAACTCGCCTCGCCACTGCGTGTCGGACTCAGACAGTCCTCGCCGAAACCTCCAAAAAAATACTCGTTCATTATCAGCCAATGGGGAATAACAAGCGAGGACGTAAAAAGAACTTATTAAGAAAATATTTCTGTGTTTATTTTATTTTTGCTTTTTCTATAAGGAACTTAAATATTTTTTCTTCTTTTAAGTGTGCTGTTATTTTGTCTGAATTTTCCGAAAAATATTTAATTGTCTGTTCTTTACTTGAGTGGTTTGCGGCTAAGAGGCGTTCTTTTTCCGCGTTCATATCATTCGAAGTAACTTCAAGCTTTTCTTTCTCTGATATTATATTGAGTATGTAAGAAAGCCTTACTGTTTTTTCGGCTTCTTTTTTATAATTTTCTTTTTCTGCCTCTATCTTTTTTTTGCGTTCAGGTTCCGGCATTCCATAAGAACGCATATACTCATCGGCCTTTGATGAGATAAAGCTCATTTGCTCCTCTATAAGCACAGCTGGAACTTCAAAGCTGTTGGCTGCAAGAAGCTCGTCCACTATTTGTTTTTCCAAGTCAGATTCAACACGGCTCTTTTCTTGCGCTTCGAGCGATTGTTTTAGTTTTTCTTTAAGCTCAGAGATATCTTTTAAACCAAGGTCTTTGGCAAATTCGTCATCAATATTTGGCAGTATCTTATCTTTTATCTGGTTTACCTTTGCCTTAATAAGTACTTTTTTGCCAGCCGCTTTCTTAATCGGTGAATCTGCAGGAAAGCTTACTTCAACTTGGCGCTCATCGCCTTTTTTTGCCCCAAGCAGGCCTTCTTGCAAACCCTCTATAAGCTGTTTTGAAGAAAGATCTATTAACTGATTTTTGGCGGATAATTCTTTAAGGGGTTCATTATCAACAAACGAATCGTAATCTAATAAAGCAAAACTGTTTGTGCCAATCACAGTGTCCTGTGATGCATCTTTTAAGCGCGCATTTCTTTCGCACTGTTCTTGCAACAACTTTTCAACCATTTCGTCGGTGACTGGCTTATCTTCTTTTTTTATTTTTATGCCTGTATAGTCATTTATAGTAACTTTTGGATGAACCTGCGCCGTAATATTAAAAACACATGGTTTATTAAATTCAAAACTAAACTCGCCAATTTGCGGATATGTTATAGGGTCAATATTTTTCTCTTTAAAAGCGGAGAAAACAGCCGCCTGAATAACTTTTTCAGACGCGCGTTCTTTTGCAAGCCCTTCAAAGTTTTTTCTTACAAACTCTTTTGGTGCCTTGCCTACCCTAAAACCGGGAACCCTTGCCTCATTTTGTATTTGGGTGAATACTTTTTCAACGGTATTAACAACTTCCCCTTCCGGCACCTCTACTTTTAAAGTTACTGAACATGGCTTACTTTCAACAACGCTAACTTTCAGGTTTTCCATTACAATTGGCTCCAATTAATTTAATTAACATAACAATTATGCGGACGGAGGGAGTTGAACCCACAAGCCTTGCGGCACTAGATCCTAAGTCTAGCGCGTCTGCCAGTTCCGCCACGTCCGCAAAATTTGACTATAAAAACACCAAACCTTTGAGTATACCCAAAGGTCTTTGTAAAGAAGAGTGCGCCGCATAGGATTTGAACCTATAACCTGACGATTAAGAGTCGCCTGCTCTACCAATTGAGCTAGCAGCGCATTAGTAAATATTGTTTGGGGTTATGTATTCTATCAAACGCTTAGGTGTATAGTCAATAAAATCTAATGCCAACAAAGTTTCATACAGACAATCAAAGATAAACTATATTTTCATTATGATAAAGCGAGAGAAATAATAGCAAGTATTCCTTCAGATGCCGTGTTATAAGAAAATTATTTCTTATATGTTCTTTGCCATTCTGCCCAAGTTTTTTGGCATATTCAGGATTATTCAAAAACTGTTTTACGGCAAATGCCATACCTTCCGTTGAATAACTTAAAAGACCGGAAAACTTGTGAGTTATTTGAAGCGGTATCCCGCCGACATTTGACGCAACAACAGGTTTCCCCTTCCAAAGAGCTTCTGTAACAGTCAGCCCAAACCCTTCCCTGACCGACTTTTGAAGAATTACCGATGACGCTCTTTGTATAGCATTAACCGCAATATCATCCTGGGGAAGAAGCAACAGATGTATGTCCGGGTCATTTCCTGCTTTTTCTTTTACTTCTTCAAAAACTTGTACCCCTTCAGGGTCATCCGCGGCAAGCCCACCAGCCAAAATTAATCGGCAATCCACATATTTTTTGACGAGTTTGTAAACTTCAATTACCCCTATTGGATCTTTGAGCCGGTCAAACCGGGAAAGTTGGGCTATAATCGGCTTATCTTGGGGAACATCATATTTTTGAAGAACGGCATTAATTTCATGCTGCTCAAGCTCTTTATTCTTGTCACTTAACGGATCTATTGAAGGAGCAATAAGAAATTGCCTAATCGGAAGTTTATGCGAATATTTTGGCGAAGAAAAAACCGAGGCATCATATTTTTGAATATAGTCCAAAAGAAAATCCCATACTTTCATATCAGGTTGAGAAACATCTACATGGCATCGCCATATCCACTTATTTCCTTTCTTTTTTTTGATAAGGCCTATCGGTTGAGGATCATGGACAAATACTATATCACCTATGATTTCAAATTCCCGCGCATTTTTTTCATTAGTTTCAGCAAATATCTCAAAATCTCTTTCCTTTAATTTAGCATCTTTTCCGTGCAGTGCATTATGAAATTTCTTTGTTACTTCAAAAAACTGTTCCCCTCCCTTTATTACATCCCAGCGAGAATTTACTCCTAAATCCAATAACAAAGGTACCATTCGGTTAAGTATCTCGGCAACACCTCCACCAACCGCAGCAGAATTAAAGTGCTGTATAAGCTTCCCTTTAAGTTTTTGGGCGAGCAAATGCAAGTCATCAATGTTGACCTGGCCGACAATTGGTATATAATCATTTATTTTCGGCATTTTACACCGCCTTTTCAACTAATTTAATTACAATTTTTCTTAAATCTTCCATGGCAAAGGTGTAAGGATCAATATTTGAAATTGCGCTGGCAAGTTCTTTGTTTCCTAACGACATTTCAACCCACCTAGAAAAATCGTTGCTTTCATTTTCAAGCCGCAGACGCGATTCAAATATATGAAAGTATAAAGAATTTATTGAGATTTTTTTTAATGCTTCACAAAACTCATTTAGGTTATTTACAACATAGGGAGTGCGAATAATAAAACTAGTAGATTTGACAAAGTAAAATATTTTATTGCTTTTAACTACTCTGTTCGCTGTTGTTGTGTTTTGGTTAATATATTTTTCAACTCTTGAAATTATTTCTTCTCTCAATTCCCGTATAGTGCTAAATTGAACAATATCAATAGAAGCAACACTTTCCGCAAGTTCATCTTCGCCAAGGGCATCACGCACCCAATAAGCAAAATCATTTGGAGGTTCCGGAGAATAAAATTGGTGCTGCTGTAAAAAACGGTGAGTATGATGATAAATGCTTGAGCCCGGAACAATTTTTAGCATCTCAAGCAACTCATTTAGTGTCTCAGCTTTTAGGCCAGTTGCCTCAGATAAATGCAATCGGGTATAGAATTGAAATGAATTTTTTGCTTTTTTGCCCATTTCATTTACTCCTTATTGCAACCATTTTTAGAAACTCTAAAACTTGACTGACATTTTTTAGCGCGTATTTGGCAGAAGAATTTTTTTTGTATCCAACCCGCACCGTTAAACCATTTTTTTTAAGAGCACTAAAGGCCGATTCATCGGTGCGATCGTCGCCAATATAAACAGGAATTATTTTTTTACCGGAATACATAATTTTGTATTTTTTCACTAACCACAGCGCGGCTTTCCCCTTATCCCATGCTACATTTGGCCTTATTTCAATAACCTTTTTCCCATAATGAATTTTAATTAACTGTTTTTGCACTGCCTTTGAAACAATGTCTTTTATTATTTTTTTTATTGCAGAAACATTTTTTTTATCTACCAAACGGTAGTGAACACTCAATGTAAAACCTTTGTTTTCAAAAATTACACCCTTTTTACCAATAACCGCAGTTTCCATTTCCTGCGCGATATCTTGTATTTTTTTTTGCATTGGCGCATTTAGCATAGAGTTAAATTTAAAATGCGGTGTCGTAATTTCTAAACCGTGGTTACCCACATAAATTGCTTTTTTAATATTTATTACTTTACTTATTTGCTCACGGGCTCTTCCGCTTATTACAGAGAAAATTACTCTCTGAGATTTGGCTACAGAAGACAGAATTTTTTTTGTTGACTCGGGCAATATAGCAAGTTCAGGCTTTGGATATATTGGAACTATTGTTCCATCATAATCAAGCATCAATAAAATAATATTATCGGAAAGTTTTTCAACAAGATACTCTGGCGTAATTTGGCGCATTTTATTCCTTTTTTAATGAAATCAGGTCAGAAATAATTGTTCCTGCCCATTTATATACATTATTGTTTTCAATTATAGAACGCATTGCTTTCATGCGTTTTTCTTTTTCTTCTTGAGGCATTTCTACCGCAAGTTTGAATGCTTCGGCAAACTCTTCAATTGAATATGGGTTTATAAGAATTGCATCAGTAAGTTCCCTTGACGCGCCGGCAAACTCTGAAAGTATAAGCGTTCCATTTAAATCATTTTTTGCGGCAACATATTCTTTGGCAACAAGGTTCATACCATCGTGCAACGAACTTACAACACAAATATCGGCAAGCTGATAATATGGTTTAATTTCTTCACTTGAAAAATGCTGTTTAAAGTAAATTATCGGCTTCCACGAGTTTTCGGAGTGTTTCCAGTTTATTTTTTCAACCAATTCATCTATTTCGGCTATCAAATCGTGATATTTTTTTATTTGAGTTCTGCTTGGAGCCGCCAACTGAACTAAAACAAACTTGCCTTTATATTGAGGATATTTTTCAAGAAATCTGTCTATGGCAAGCATTCGCTCAGCAAGGCCTTTTGTGTAATCTATTCTTTCAACACCAAGGGCAACAATTTTACCTTCCAGGTTTAACTCACTTATTATTTTTTCTTTTTGACTGGTAATTGCGCCTGCCAATTTTGGGTCGGCAAAATTATCAACGCTAATTGGGTACTGCTTAATAAATGTTTCCTTGCCCGAACGCACTACCGAGAATCTTTCGGCATCTACCCTGCTTTCAAGAAAGCGGTTTGCGGTATCTAAGAAATTGTTGCAATGGTACTGTATATGAAACCCTATAAGGTCGCAACCAAGCATACCATCTAAAATTTCTTTTTGATAAGGGCAAATTGCGAATACTTCGGGGTTTGGCCATGGTATGTGCCAAAACATTGCAATTTTAGCATCCGGTCTTTTCTTTTTAATCATTCTGGCAAGCAACGTAAAGTGATAGTCCTGAATAAAAATAAAAGGCGCGCTTTTTGGCAGTTCTTCAATAATAGAGTCCGCAAACTTTTGATTTACTTTCTTATACATCTGCCAGTCAGATTCACGGAAAGTAGGGCGATTGTGCGTTATATGGCATAACGGCCACAAACCTTCATTAGAGAAACCAAAATAATACCCCTTCTCTTCTTCTTTTGATAGCCAGATTCTTTTGAGAATGTAATGGATATCGTTTGGCGGGACACCAAGTTTATCTCTGGAATTTACAAATTGTTTGTCGGCATTGCCGCTTCCATGAGCTATCCACATACCGCCGCAAGAGCGCATAACAGGGTCAAGCGCCGTAACAACACCGCTTGCAGGGCTTACACACTTTGCTTTACCTTTGTGTTCATCGGAAACATGCATATAAGGTTCCCTGTTTGAAACAACAAAGAGAGAATCTTCGCCAAGTTTCGCATTAACTAAATCTTTAAGTTTTGACGGCGTCCACTTTTTTTCATCTTTAATTCGTTCTTTCGCGCTTTCTGACACAGATTTTCGCGCAATTCGTAAGTTTAATGCAACCTGTTCTATTTCACTGGCAAATTTACCCAGTTCATCGGTATATTTATAATTAAGATTCTCGTCGGTTTCACCTTTATAAAATTTTTGCAGCCAAAAGGTAATTCTTCTAACCGGCAATAGAAATATCTGCCTTTGAAGCACAATTATAATTATAGAGATTAAACTTATTAAAAAAATAAGCCCTATACTCATCTTTTTCCAAAAAACAACAAGAAGCTCATTTACATAAGAAACATCATACACAACCTCAACAACTCCCAAAAACTGGCCACTTTCATCAGTAACCGGCAATGCATAAGTATATAGATTATATTTGCCGTAATTATTAAAACCTTCATATACTTTCTTTTCAGAAAATATTTTTTTAACATAAGATTTTTCTTCTTTTATCCAATTAGATAATCTTTCGGTAAAAGCAAATATATTTCCATCCTTTGTATAAAAAATCCCACCCTGAAACCGCTCTCTCTTCTGAAATGTACCGACCAGCTTCTGGGCAGTCTTTTTGTCTTTAGATTCCAACACACTGCCCGCTGAAACCTCAATACTTTCAGCCACATTTTTGGTTTTTCTTTTTATATCGTCAATGAGTTTTTCTTTTTGAAACTCAATCTGGAAAAACCCGGCAATAATAAAGCCGGCAGTAATGACTATCAGTATGGGTAATAAGAATATCAGAATTTTTTTCATTACATCCCCTTTTAATATAAATGCCACTTTATGGCTTTTGTCAAACAGCAACCCGACCATCTAAGTCCTCAGAATGCTTAAAAGCTCTAGAACCCATTGGTTTGCTATATGTTTAATTATAATTTATTGAATGTTGATATGCGAATAAATGCCAAGTACTTATGAAAATATCAGGGAAAAAACAATAAAATAGACAACCATAAAAACAAAACCAATCGGCAACCCTATTTTCGCCCATTCCCAACTTGTTATCTTAAGCCTTCCTGCAGAAATTATATTTGGAATATTCCCGGGAATAAGCATTCCACCTGATATCAAAAACCCTATAAGTATATACTTAATTTGAGGCAAATTCATTTTAGGGCTTATTTCTGCAGCAGCCAAAGTTGCATTGTCTAAAACAGCCGAAAGAGAATTTATCCAGTAAAGTAGCGTAGTCGGAAATTTTATTATGTACATATCAACAATAGGTTTGAAGCCGGAACCAAGAAGTATCAAAGCCATGATAAAGATATAAACTTTCCCAGCATAAACAAAAATTTCTTTAATATTACTGCTTTTTTCTTCTACTAATCCTTTTATGTTTTCTCCTTTTTTAACAGAAGGGTTTATTATACTGCCTATTATTGCTAAAAGCAAAATGCCCGGCAAGACATATAGGCCAAGCTCCCTGAATAAGAAAAAGAAATCGGCATTGAATGGCTCTCCTTTTAGCTTTGCTATAGTAATGGTTGATAGCGGTTCTCCTATAGGGGTAAGCACTGCGCCCAGCCCAATAGAAAAGCAAGAGAGTACCGTAAGCTTTATTTCATATTTCTTGTCCAATTTTAATGCACTAATAATTTCAACAAGTATTATAGCTGCCATAATAGCCGTAATAATACTTGAAAGCAATCCTAAAACCATAATCAACACAAAACAGAATAATTTTGAACCGATTTTACGCTCTATATTAACGACGGTATTTGTTATTTTATTTCTGAAAAAATAAACTAAAAACCCTATCGTAATAACAGCCAAAGTTATCATTATTGGTTCAACTAATGATTCCCTAATAAGGTGCATTGACCACGCCGGTTCTATTCCCCAAAAATGCGAAATACTTACCACTAACACACCCATGATAAAAAGAAATATTTCCAAATTTTTTTCTATAACATGCAATGTAAGAGGTAAAATTAATACAAGAATAATGGCACTGATCAACCCTATTTCTATCACTATAAATTTTCCTTGTCCAGCTTTTTCATTTCTATTGACTTGCTATTGTCTTTTAATATTCTGCTACAACAGAATATCGCCAAGCTTATAATAGCCGACCAAAACATCAGCATAATTATCCAGCCGCTAATTTTCACAATAATATTTCAAATGTTTTTGTGTTATGATTCTTTTACTTTTTATTTTTATCTTTATCCTTCATAGAGTTTTTTCTGCTGTTTTGATAAACATAAACAATAAACCCGGCAAATATTATCATAACAACAATCACCGGCCAATCTTGCGCAAAATTCATGTGTTATATACCTCCCTGTTAAAATTAAAAGCCACCCCTGAATTTTTATCCAGTAAGTGGCAATAAAAAACCGCCCACTGGTTATAAACCAGATGGCGGCCCGACCATCCAAATCCTCCGAAAGCATTAAAGCTTTCGAACCCTGTTGGTTTGCTATTAAGTTATGTGGATTTTACAACTTTTCTCACTAAATGCGCAATCTCTTGAAAATATAAAAATAAGTACTGCAAAGAGTTTCTAAGCTATATCAGCTCATTTTTCATTACAATCCGAAAATTCAAACAACAATGTTATACCCTCTTTTATTCCATATATGTCTACAAGACCAGCTTTTAACTCAAGCACCGAGCTGGCACTACTTACCGGCATAACTACATGCCATGACTTTAGGTTTTTAACAACCCTTAAGACTTTATATGTTTTATCTAAAAAAACCACATCTATGTAAAAACGCATAAAAAAAGTGTGTATTGAAGAACACTTTAGTATCAGCAACGCACCACAGAAAAATTCTTGCGGCATAAACATAAGGCCTAAAAATTTACTAAAAAAAGTTTTCGCAACACAAATTTCAAGTGTACCATTTGGGCAAATTAATTTATTCACGCTCACCCCACAATAATTTTGATTTTAAAAAGTAACATATTATTGCAATTAATAAGTAAAAAAATAAAAATAAAAAACTTCATTGCATTTTGCAATAAACCTTTAAGCTATTATATAATAAATATGTTATGCAATTATCTACCACAAAAACTTCAACTATCTTATTTATTGTTCTTATATCACTTTTCGCAGGGGCAATAATTTATTTTCAAACATTGCCTTTCACGCAAAAAACTATGCAGAGCGCATTGGAGCAAAGAATTAATGCCATAGCAAAAATTTCTACCCCGGAAATCCAACAAGCACTTAATGCAAAAGATGATATAGCCTTGCTTATTGCACTTGAAAAACTTTCAAAACAAGAAAGTATTGAGAGCATTTTTGTATTAGATAAAGAATCTCTCGTAATTGCGCACACAAACACTCAAGAATGGGGCAAAAAATACCCAATTGTAACAAGCGATATATTTGAAAAGTTAAAGGCGCAAGCGTATGTTAAAACCAAAATTGCTCAAAACCCTTATTACGCTTTCTCACTTTCAAATGAACATTTGCTTTTTTTGCGCGCATCTACCAAAGAGCAAGCTGCGGCATTAGACACCTTTTTAAGAACGACCCTACTTTTATGCGTTATACTGATAATTGTACTTTCTTTTGTATTTTACTACATCTCAAAGTTGAGCGTAACAAATGCAAGAAACAAATTGCTTAAAGCTCTTACTAACTCTTCGCAACAACTGCCAAAAGACCTATCAAGAATGCTCGGTGAAATTAAACTTCGCCTAAACCCAATTGCTCAAGATACAAAAGCAAAAACAAATCAAAGTAAATTTTTTGCATCTTGTATGGAACATATTTGCAACAAAGCAAACGGGCTGATTATTTTTGACATAGATAACACCCTGATTTTTGCAAACCAAAACGCAATGAAGACATTTGGAATAAAGGAACAATGCAGCATCCACCTGCTTGATGCAATAAAAAATACACAAACACTATCGCAAATTGAAAGTGCAATTAAAACAAAAAAACCAATATCTCTATTTGACGCTCAAAATAATTTAAACATAAAAACCACAGCATTTTTTGACGAGCACACCTTTATTGGCTTAGCCATAGAAACACAAACACCCTGCAAGTAACCACAAACATTAAGCTGTTGGTAAAAAAGCGCTGCAGGTTAGTATCTAACCCGCAGCGCTTTTTGTTTTAGCGCAAAAGTTTTTTACTGCTTCTTATATTCTATTGCTCATCTTTACTTGTTTTTGGAGTGAACAATATATTTGATTTATCACCAAGCATAGTACTTGGCAACTTGCCATCCCATTTGTCAATCCACTTATAAGCTATTGTTTTTTCGTTAACCGACTCGCGCAGGAGCTGTTGCGCTTTAGCCTCGCCCTCTGCTTTTAAAATAGTTGCGGCTTTATTTTGTTCGGCCTGTTGCTTAACATACTCGGCTGTTTTTATTTTTTGCTCTTCTATTTGTTTTTGTTCTACAACTTTTTCAAACTCAGTATCAAACCTTATGTTCACCAAACTTACATTCTCAACTATTATATTATAGGTGGCAAGTTTCGTTTTCAATGCCCCTTCAATTTTATTTTTTAAATCTTCGCGCTGCACTATAATCTGCTCAACAGGAAACTGCGCTGTCGCAGATTTAACCGCTTCGTTTACCGCGGGGTCTATAACTTTTTCCCTGTAATCTTTCCCGACTTTTACAAACAACTCATTAACCTTTGTGTAATCTAAATGATAATTTAGCGCGATATCTACTTGAACTTTTTGAAGATCTTTTGACGCGGATTCGGCTGAAACATCTATCCTCTGCGTTTTTACATCAAACTTTGTTACGGATACAACAAACGGGAACTTTGTGTGAAAACCCTGCTGATATGACTGCGTTGCCCCAGATATGCTGTTAAATGTAACACCTACTTGCCCTGCACCAACAACAAAAAACCAGCTTGAAAGCAATGGCACCGCAATTATCAAAGCTATCAAACCAACTACTGCCATAAAAACCATTTTATTTTCTTTAGCGCCAAAATTTTCCACTTAACACTCCTTTATTTTTATATGTACGACTGTGCGGCATTATAACATAGTTTGGCGTTAAATACGCAAAACAGGTCTTGCAATAATTAAAATAAATTTCCACCCATAAAAGATAAAAATATTGGCCCAAATAATATTATAAATATGGTTGGAAATATTAGTAAAGCAAGAGGGAACATTAACTTAAGAGGCGCCTCAGACGCACTCTTTTCTGCCATTCTAAGCTGCTCTTCGCGCAATTGCGCGGCAAGTGTTTTAAAATTATCAGCAATTGCTGAGCCGGTTTTAAGAGAAACCAACAAAGTGTTTACAAACAAACCAATTTGCGCGATATTTAATTTCCCCGACAAACTTTTAAACGCTTCCTCACGATTTTTTCCCAAATTTATCTCTTTTTGCGTCATGGCGAGTTCATAATGTAGCGGGTTTTGAAAGCAAGAAATTACCTTTGAAAAAGCACTGTTAAAATCTAATCCGGCACCCATAAGCAAAGCTATTAAACCAATTGTGTCTGGCATAGCGGTTATAATTTTTTCTTTTCTTAAACGCGACTGCTCCGCAAGCATTGCGTATGGCGCCGCGCCAAAAAGCAACCCCACCCCTAAAAAATATACCGGGTTAGAAAATCCAAATAAAAGCACCATAAGAAAAGAAACACTTAAAAAAATCAATATCATAAAACCGCTTAGTGTATTTAAATCCATATCATTAAATTTGCCACCCATAAGCGTAAGGTTTGCCTGCACTTTTTTGATGTATATTTTAACCCATGGGTGTTTGTTTTTAAGCAAATACTGCCCAAGCTTTTCTGAGAAGAAATACACAAAACCAATAATTCCTTGGCTGTACGCTTTATTTTGAGCACTATGTGTTTGCTTTAAACGGTGCGATACGGCTTTTCTAACCTTTAATTCCATAATAAAAAGCGCAGCACTATAAACAATTAGCGCTACGCTTACACCAACCAGCAATGAAACTATAATAACCACAAAATTTATTTTTCCTTATAGTCGTCTTTTCGTCAGCCCAAGAGGCTAGACCTCGCCAAAAGCGGGAAATCCGAAGGGATGAAGCAATCTCATCTTAACTGTTAGATTGCCACGGGCTAAAGCCCTCACAATGATTTTAGATTGCTTCGTCACTAATGACACCAGATTGCCACGCTTCGCTCGCAATGGGCATAATACTCAAAAAGTGTTGCTATTTTTGATAGTTTTGAAGTAGCAAAACCATTTTAAGTAACTAATTTTATGATTTTCAGAAAGACCACGATGGTTTCTATATTGATGCTTTAA
>JALOBY010000008.1 GCA_023228045.1 Endomicrobiales bacterium
TTCAAAACGCGGTCTGTTGGCACCATTTGCGGTAGGAACAATCGATCAGGCATTAATGGCAGTGATGAATGTAAAACATGGTTTCGTGCGTACATTTGGTCTGGCTGGCAAGGTGGTTATTTTAGACGAAGTCCACAGCTATGACAGTTATACAGGTACCATTCTGAAGGAATTGGTAACGGCACTTCGTGCGTTGCATTGTACCGTGATTATATTAAGTGCAACGCTGACTAACGAGCAAAGATATTCAATTATGGGTATTTCTTCAATTAAGCTTCAAACCGAAAATGAAGTTCATCCATATCCCCTTATCTCGGCATATCCCAATAATGGGATTCTTGATGAGATAGAAACAGAACAACTGCCAAAATCTCAGGTTATGATTCGTATTTCACCAAATGATGACGAAGCTGTAAATGAAGTAATCAATCGCGCACAGAGAGGGGAACAAGTTCTTTGGATTGAAAACACGGTATTTGAAGCACAGGAGCGGTACTGCCGCTTGGCTGCAATAGCAAAAGAGAATGGAATTGGATATGGGCTCATGCATTCACGGTTTTTGAAAGTCGACCGTCAAAAGAATGAAGACACTTGGGTAAACATATATGGTAAGGCAGGACATGCTTTGCGCAATAAGCAAGGAAGAATTCTTATAGGCACACAAGTATTAGAGCAGTCATTGGATATTGATGCTGACTTTTTGTTAACGCGTCTTTGTCCTACCGATATGCTGTTTCAGAGAGTTGGTCGATTATGGAGGCATCGTGAGAATGATGCCATTCGCCCAGTGGAGGCTCAGCGTGAAGCATGGATTCTGGCACCAGTTTTTGTTGATGCAGTTCAGCGGGAAACAGCTTTTGGCAAATCTTCTAAAGTATATGACCCATATATTTTGTGTCGTACTCTTGAGGTCTGGCAAAATGTTTTATCTGTATGTCTTCCTAATGATATTAGGTCATTGATTGAAGCAACCTATATTAAACGAAATGAGACAGGTAATATGAAAATATATGAAACAAAGATGGAAGAACAGCGTGACAAATTGTCTCGGTTTGCGCTCATAGGGGTTTCACAAGGTGGTAAAACATTGCCTGAAAGCAAGGCATCTACACGGTACTCTCAAATACCAACGGTTAATGTTCTCTTAATAAGAGCGTATCGTTCTGATGTGGGAGTGATAAGATTGCAATTACTTAATGGTTCTGAATTGATATTGACAAAGCGTGCCGATGCGCATTCTCGTCGCAAAGTAGCGTCTCAACTATTGATGAACACTGTAGTGGTTCCTGAGTACATTGCACCAGTAACAGGAAGAAAGCAAATATCATGGTTATCGGATTATGTTTATTTGGGTGATGAGTTAGAGAGTCCATTTCGGGCGGCCATTGTTATGGAAAGTGGTGAGCTCAAGGGGATAGGGGCGACTGTGATTTCAGAAAAATATGAGTTGTATTATGATAAATGTTTAGGGTATCGGGCAAAAAAGAAAGGAAGGAGTGATTATGATGGAGAATAAATTCAATCTGGTGGATGAACCATGGATTCCTGTTGCAGGCGTGGGTTTAGTCAGTCTTGCCGAAATATTTTCTAAACCAAATTTATCTGCACTTGGTGGTAATTCGGTTCAAAAGATAGCTCTAACGAAACTACTTCTAGCTATTGCGCAGACTGCCTATACACCACAAGATGATAATGACTGGGAAAGTGTGGGCGCATATGGTATGTCAAAGAAAGCCTTAGCGTATTTGAAAGACAACAAAGATTTGTTTTTTTTGTATGGCGAAAAACCATTTTTGCAGATGCCTGCTATTGTAAAAGCTGAGGTACAAAGTTTCGGAGCAGTTCAGTCTTCAATTGCATCTGGAAATACAACTGTATTAATCCAGAGTCAAGTTGAGAATGAGTTAAGTGAAGCAGAAAAAGCTGTGCTGCTTATTCAAATGATGGGGTTTGGATTAGGTGGTAAGAAGACCGACAACAGCGTTGTGTTGTCTCCTTCCTATAAAAGAAAGAATAATGATAAAGGGAAACCATCTACAGGGAAACCCGGAACGGCAGTTGGTTTTTTAGGTTTATTGCACAGCTTTATGCAGGGAGCATCTTTAATGGAAACGATATGGCTTAATCTTTTAAATAAAGAAGATATTAAAGAATTAAGAGTTTTACCAGAAGGTCTTGGCATTGCCCCTTGGCGTAAGATGCCACAAGGAGAAGATTGTTCTACTGCTAAATCCTTAAAAAACTCGTATATGGGGCGTTTAATCCCTATGTCCCGGTTTGTGCTTGTAGTGAAAACTGGTATGCATTATTCAGAAGGTATTGCCCATCCTGGATATTCCGATGGTGTTGTGGATGCTAGTGTGGCAGTTGATAATTCTAAGATAAAGCCAAAAGTACTTTGGTCCGATCCTGCAAAAAAACCGTGGAGGCAATTAGTGTCTTTGTTGTCATTCATGGATAGTGAAAAGAAGGGAAATTATGATTGCCTGCAATTGCGCCTTGGTGTTAAGCATGTCAAACAGTTGAAAATGAAATTTGGCGTATGGTCTGGGGGGTTAAGAGTAAGCAGTAATGCAGGAGAACAGTATGTTTCCGGTTCTGATGATTATGTTGAATCGGAAGTGCAGTTAAATACAGAAATGTTTACGAAAGGCACATGGTTTTCTATGCTTACACAAGAAATGGATATATTAGATAAATTCTCAAAGATCTCATATAGCGCAACAATGGGCTACTACAAAGCACAAAATGCAACAGGAAAGGAACAGGCGGTGTATGCTTCTAATTTGTTCTGGCAGCTTTGTGAGCGGAAATTTCAATCACTCGTAAATGCCTGTGATGGAGTTTACGGTGAAAAACTAAAAGCGCTTCGTAAGGTCTTTGCTGTCTTTGTAGATAAAGCTTATAACACTTACTGTCCGAATGATACTGCGAGGCAATTAGATGCATGGGCAGCTCATAAGCCCGATTTGTCTACATATTTGTTTAACAAGGAGGGGTAATGGATATGGTTGAAGCCGCAAAGGTAAGCAGAGGACAATCGTTTGTAAAATTTGCTTTGGGTAGAATTAAAAACGACAATGCATTCAGTGCTGCTTTGAGTAGAGCTGATAACCCGGCAACAGAATCACAGGCATGGGAATACTTAGCTCATTGGTGCGATCTTGATAAGGATTGGGAAAGACGACCGTTTGCTATAATAGCAGCTGCCGTTGCTCGTGCTAAACCTGCTACAGATGGGATGTTGGGGATTGGCAAGGCGATTGCGTTGTGTTATGACGACGGCAATAAGTCAGATTCAGCAAAATCAAAATTGCGTCGGCTTCTTTCATGTGATTCAGCTGAGGAATTGTGTATTATTCTGCGACCGTTATTAAGCTTAATCGCTTCAAAGGGTGTTCGATTAAATTATGGTCAACTGCTAAACGATCTTGTATATTTTGGTGATGGTGAAAAGAATAAGCAAAAGTGGGCAGTTGACTTTTATGGGAGGAGGGGAGATGATAGCCTCGGTGCTTAAGCTAAATCGTACCGACTGTAAAGCACTTAAACTGGAAGATGCTTACAGCATTCATAGAATTGTTTACTCGTTATTTCCTAAACTAAATGAACAGACACGAGACTTTCTTTTTGCAGATAAAGGTGGTGATTTTAACAGCCGCCAAATACTGATACTTTCAGCCCGCGCCCCTGTGGTGTCAGAATTTGGCGAGCTAACCTCAAAAGAAATCCCGAAGTCGTTTTTAGCATGGGAACACTATGGATTTGAGGTAACCGTAAATCCCACCCAGCGTAATGGCCCATCTAAAACTACAATGCCCATCAAAGGTGAAGAAAACTTGCGTGTATGGTTTCTTCAAAAAGCTGGAACATGGGGTTTTGATGTAGAATCTAATAGTTTACAGGTCTGCAGGGTAGGGGTTGTTAGGTTTGATAAAACAAAAGATAAAAAACAATTTTCTCATACTCATAGCACAGCGACTTTTATAGGCAGACTTAAGGTTATTGATAGGAAATTGTTTAAAAATAGTTTTGAGTCGGGTCTTGGCAGAGCAAAGGGTTTTGGTTTTGGTTTACTACAAATAGTTCCATTAACAAAATAGTATTATAAAACAAAAAAATCATAGGAGGCATTTCCAATGTCACAAAATCAGTATAATAATCTCATCGTTGAGTTTCACATTCTACAGTCATTCCCTGTTACCTGCCTGAACCGTGATGATGTAGGTGCGCCAAAGACGGCGATTGTTGGTGGTGTTACCCGTGCCCGCGTAAGCAGCCAGTGCTGGAAGCGTCAAGTGCGTCTTGCGATGCATGAGTTTGGTGCGACAATAGGCACCAGAACGAAGTTGATTTCTGACCTAATTTTTGTAGGATGTAAAAGTAATGGGGCATCTGATAAACAGGCGCGCGATTGTGGTGACAAAGTTGAGCAGATATTTATCAAAAAAGCTAAAGATTCAACGCTGAAAAAGGCAAAGAAGCAAAAAGATACTGATGTTGCTGAAGAGATTCCAGAAGAGGATGAAGGCAAAGACAAAACTGATACGCTTTTATTCTTCAGCCCAAAAGAAGTAGAAATTCTTGCGAAACTTTTTAAGGAAAATGGTTTTAAACCAGATGCTGTAATCACTGAGACGAAGCCAGATAAGCAAGCCAAGGAATTAGCAAAGATAATTGGGAAATATAATCAACATGCTGATGCTTTGGATATTGCCTTGTTTGGCAGGATGGTTGCCCAGGCCGCAGAGATGAATGTTGAAGCAGCTGCTTCATTCTCTCACGCTATTTCTACACATAAAGTCACAAATGAGGTGGAGTTCTTTACTGCGCTTGACGACAATCAAACAGAACAGGGTTCAGCCCATATGGGTAGTTTAGAGTTCAATGCTGCTACTTATTATCGGTATGTCAGCTTAAATGTGGGACAGTTGAGCAAGACCCTCATCGGAAACAATATCAAAGATGTAATTGCTACATTTATCAAGGCATTGTATGTTGCCGTTCCAAATGCACGGCAAACAACGCAATCAGGTGCTTCTCCGTGGGAGTTTGCGCGTATTCTGGTTCGGAAAGGTCAAAGGTTGCAGGTTCCTTTTGAAACACCTGTTGCAAAGGCTGTTAATGGCGGGTTCATAGAAAACAGCAAGACAGCATTGTGCTACTATTTGGATAAAAATGAAAAACTTGCCGGTTCTCTATTTGGAAAGGTCAAAAGTTTTGATTTTGGAGTTGATGAAAATTTTAATGTTGACAAACTGATAGAAAGTATTAATACGGCGATCGCTTAGAGGTGTTACCCATGGATACCAGATACATATTACTTTGGCTGGAAGCACCAATGCAGTCGTGGGGTGCGGATTCAAAATTCGGAAGAAGGGATTCACTTCCTTTTCCAACAAAATCGGGTGTAGCTGGGCTTCTTCTCTGCGCGCTGGGTGCGTCAGGGCCACAAACCGAATTACTTGAAGAGTTGGCAACTCTCAGGCAGACAGTGGTGTCTTATGCCCGTCAGTGCAAAGGCAAAGACTCTTTGCTGAACAAAGTTGACAGGGAGCCCTTATTACGGGATTTTCACATGGTGGGTAGTGGATACAATGATGATAATCCGTGGGAATCGCTATTAATCCCAAAAACCAGTGAAGGTAAAAAAGCTGTAGGCGGTGGTACGAAGATAACTTACCGCTACTATTTACAGGATGCCAAGTTTGCTGTTGTGATGGAAGTGCCAGCGTTGCGCTCCGATGAATTTGCAGAAGCTCTACAGCACCCTATCTATGATTTGTATCTTGGTCGCAAGAACTGTGTGCCCACAGATTTTATCTTTCATGGCATTTTTGAAACTCAGGAAGTAGCATTGCATAATGCAGAGATGCTTGCACATGAAAAAGGTCTTTTGATAGAAGATTTTCGAGTCGTTGATGGCGAAGATGAGAATGGCGATTCTATTACATTGAATGATATCCCTGTTCAATTCGGGGAAGTGAAACGCTATCGCGATAGGCGTGTAACGGTGATAACCAAATGAGTGCTTCGTCGCTAACCCCGTCGGATCGATTACTAATCAAGGTCACCAGGGAAAATCTTCCTCAAGTGAAAGACAAGTATCCGTTTCTATATTTGGAACGAGGACGCCTTGAGGTGGATGATAGCAGTGTAAAATGGATAGACAGTGAGGGCAATGTTGTCAGGTTGCCAATTGCAACAATTAACACATTGTTGCTTGGACCTGGCACAGCCATAACGCATGAGGCAGTAAAAGTAATAACATCTGCAAATTGTTCTGTATGTTGGGTTGGAGAGGATTCATTGTTGTTCTACGCGGTTGGGAAAAGCCCTACAGCCGACACACGAAATATGCGAGCACAAATGCTCTTGGCTTCAGATGATAAGAAGTCTGTAGAAGTTGCCAGACGAATGTTTGCCCGACGATTTCCAATGGCTGACTTGGCCGGGAAAAACCTTAAAACTATGATGGGAATGGAAGGCTATCGCGTGAGGGAACTCTATGAGCAGAAAGCTGGGCAGTATAAGGTAGGATGGAAAGGCCGTTGTTTCCAGCCGGGCAAATTTGAAATGGGTGATATAACTAATCGGGTTTTAACATCTGCGAATGCCGCACTGTATGGCATTTTAACCTCAGCGGTATACGCTATGGGATACTCTCCACATATCGGTTTTATTCATTCAGGTAGTCCGTTGCCATTTGTATATGACCTTGCCGATTTGTACAAAGAAAAGCTATGTATTGATCTCGCTTTTTCTCTAACATACGATATGGCAGGTCAGTATAATAAAGCAAAGGTTGCTTCCGAATTTCGAAAAAGAGTTATTGAAATGGATTTATTGGTAAAAGTCGGGCAAGACATCCAATCTGTTTTGGTAGGGGATAACTATGTTAGTGGTGATTGCAAATGATATTCCTCCAGCAGTGAGAGGAAGAATGAAACTATGGTTTGTTGAGCCTCGCCCCAATGTGTTTGTTTCTGGGGTTCAGGATTCAGTTGCAGACGATGTAGTAACATATCTGTACAATTATTGCCCTGCTGGGTCCGGGCTGATGGTGTTTCGAAAAGCTAAACACACTCCTGGTTATAAAATATTGGGATTAGGAGATACCAAAAGAAATCTGATTGAAATTGATGGACTTCAGTTGGTTCAGGAAAAAGATGGAGTTTTGTAAAGTACACCATATTTTGTGTTTTTGATTTAGTTTAACACAATCCTTTGATGTCTTCCCCGCGCGAGCGGGGGTGTTTCTATGAAAAAAGAAATTGAACAAATTATTCCTAAGTCTTCCCCGCGCGAGCGGGGGTGTTTCATTATGGCATTGGTATTGGTGCGTACACCAACGGTCTTCCCCGCGCGAGCGGGGGTGTTTCCGAGCATTTGTGCCAATGGCAATGGATGACGAAGTCTTCCCCGCGCGAGCGGGGGTGTTTCCATAGGTAACACCTAAAAGTGCATATATATAGGGTCTTCCCCGCGCGAGCGGGGGTGTTTCTATATATGCCCTCGTGCGACCCCGTTGAGTACAGTCTTCCCCGCGCGAGCGGGGGTGTTTCTGTGTTAGTGCAAATATAGTAGTTAATATATAAGTCTTCCCCGCGCGAGCGGGGGTGTTTCTATATTGTGCTACGATTATGCGAAAACGTAACAGTCTTCCCCGCGCGAGCGGGGGTGTTTCCTTAAAAAACATTTGCTATAATTTAACTGTAACGTCTTCCCCGCGCGAGCGGGGGTGTTTCCATTGCTTTCATTTTCTTTTGTGGTAATATCTTGTCTTCCCCGCGCGAGCGGGGGTGTTTCCGATTGAAACAAATACTACCAAAACTGGAAAAAGTCTTCCCCGCGCGAGCGGGGGTGTTTCTTGTGCTTCCTGTTCTTTTTTATTTTCAGACAAGTCTTCCCCGCGCGAGCGGGGGTGTTTCTGTACTCCCCTTTTATTTTGTTGAAACTTTTAAGTCTTCCCCGCGCGAGCGGGGGTGTTTCCGATATAGGCGATATATTTCTCATTCCTATCAGGTCTTCCCCGCGCGAGCGGGGGTGTTTCTCAATATCAACTAAAATTTCCTCGCCATCAATAGTCTTCCCCGCGCGAGCGGGGGTGTTTCCATAAAACAGTCAAAAATCACCTGTGCGTTAGAGTCTTCCCCGCGCGAGCGGGGGTGTTTCTATATATGCCCTCGTGCGACCCCTTTGGGTACAGTCTTCCCCGCGCGAGCGGGGGTGTTTCTTCCTTGCGTTCTAAAAATTTCCGTCAATGTAAGTCTTCCCCGCGCGAGCGGGGGTGTTTCTGAATATGGAATAATGCTCAATTCTATACTTTAGTCTTCCCCGCGCGAGCGGGGGTGTTTCTAAGCATCAATAAAAATATTTTGTCGCCCAAAGAGTCTTCCCCGCGCGAGCGGGGGTGTTTCCTTGCACACGCAAAAGAGGAGTGAATACAGACAGTCTTCCCCGCGCGAGCGGGGGTGTTTCTAGGGTTTCGGCTTCAAAGGGGATAAAAAATGAGTCTTCCCCGCGCGAGCGGGGGTGTTTCTGATTCCCGTGTTTCAATCTTTAAGCAGGGGTGGTCTTCCCCGCGCGAGCGGGGGTGTTTCCAATTCCGACGGTTATATGTCGCACGATAACGGGTCTTCCCCGCGCGAGCGGGGGTGTTTCTTATTACAAAAGGGGCTGATGGCTCTGCGAAAGGTCTTCCCCGCGCGAGCGGGGGTGTTTCTTGAGTAAGGTCTCTTGTGAACTTTGTAGGCATGTCTTCCCCGCGCGAGCGGGGGTGTTTTATTAAAGTATTATTTTTATTAAGAGTAAATGATGTCTTCCCCGCGCGAGCGGGGGTGTTTCTAATTATGACTGATTTTGGTGCTTGCGGTTCTGGTCTTCCCCGCGCGAGCGGGGGTGTTTCCGGATGCGTATCTTGCGCTAAATGATGGGTGGGGTCTTCCCCGCGCGAGCGGGGGTGTTTCTAAACATTTAGGGGTATTTTTTGTAAGCGGATAGTCTTCCCCGCGCGAGCGGGGGTGTTTCTAAAGATGGGTACTTTTGGGGTAGGAAAAATGAGTCTTCCCCGCGCGAGCGGGGGTGTTTCTTGGGTATATTGCATTTGTCATCTCCGAGCATAGTCTTCCCCGCGCGAGCGGGGGTGTTTCCTACCAGAACTATTAAAAAACGCAACACTAACCGTCTTCCCCGCGCGAGCGGGGGTGTTTCTTGCGATGGCGCAAAATTTTCAATTGTAGAAAAGTCTTCCCCGCGCGAGCGGGGGTGTTTCTCTTCTTTGGTATAAATTGAGTTTGTTGTTTCCGTCTTCCCCGCGCGAGCGGGGGTGTTTCCATCTTTGCGCCGTCAAAATCATATAAATCTGCGTCTTCCCCGCGCGAGCGGGGGTGTTTCTATTTTCTTGACACACAAGAACAAAGGGGTTGGGTCTTCCCCGCGCGAGCGGGGGTGTTTCCACTTGTTGTTCCACCTGTTCGCAACGATATAGGTCTTCCCCGCGCGAGCGGGGGTGTTTCTGCGATTGTAGTTAATTACTCAACAGGGGTATTGTCTTCCCCGCGCGAGCGGGGGTGTTTCTAATGGCTAAAAAGGGCAAATTCGTTTGGGGCGGTCTTCCCCGCGCGAGCGGGGGTGTTTCTTAAATATCTAATATTCACCAAGGCGACCGTAGGTCTTCCCCGCGCGAGCGGGGGTGTTTCTCCTTTAATGTATTTATGCTTTTAAGGGCTAATGTCTTCCCCGCGCGAGCGGGGGTGTTTCTAATCCAATCTTTTATTCCAAAACCACCTTTTAGTCTTCCCCGCGCGAGCGGGGGTGTTTCCGGTCTCGCTTTGCTTCCCTGCTCTGGACATTAGTCTTCCCCGCGCGAGCGGGGGTGTTTCTTAGGCATAAGAAAATTGGGAGTTGGTGAGGTCGGTCTTCCCCGCGCGAGCGGGGGTGTTTCCAAAGAATTGTTTTATCTTCTTTTTGATGGTGCGTCTTCCCCGCGCGAGCGGGGGTGTTTCTATACCGTCTTTTTGGGATCGCTGGACGATGAAGTCTTCCCCGCGCGAGCGGGGGTGTTTCTAAAGCTTTTGAGCTGTTAGGCAAGCATTTAGAGTCTTCCCCGCGCGAGCGGGGGTGTTTCTAAAAATAATCCAACTCGCCAAAATTCCCCAGAGTCTTCCCCGCGCGAGCGGGGGTGTTTCCTGATTTTTTGTAGGTTTCATCTTCGGCGGTAGGTCTTCCCCGCGCGAGCGGGGGTGTTTCTAACTATCAGCCGAAATCCAAGTAATAAATTCAGTCTTCCCCGCGCGAGCGGGGGTGTTTCTATACTTTTAATGATTTTTATTTAACTGCTTTTGTCTTCCCCGCGCGAGCGGGGGTGTTTCTTTCAAACGGGGCGTATTTTAAGCTAGGGAGCAGTCTTCCCCGCGCGAGCGGGGGTGTTTCGTTGGCTTGATTATGCTTATGCAATAGAAACGGGTCTTCCCCGCGCGAGCGGGGGTGTTTCTGTGATAGTGCAAATATGGCAGTTAATATATAAGTCTTCCCCGCGCGAGCGGGGGTGTTTCTGAAAGCACCGTTAAATGGTTATTTATGGAAATGTCTTCCCCGCGCGAGCGGGGGTGTTTCTTACGAACGTGTTAAAGTTTTAGGTGAAGCTCTGTCTTCCCCGCGCGAGCGGGGGTGTTTCTACCAAGTCGGGTCGTTTTTAGCGAGTTCGTACGTCTTCCCCGCGCGAGCGGGGGTGTTTCTTACGAACGTGTTAAAGTTTTAGGTGAAGCTCTGTCTTCCCCGCGCAAGCGGGGGTGTTTTAGAAAATAAATTAAATGATATTGCTTTATCACTGTCTTCCCCGCGCGAGCGGGGGTGTTTCCTACAAATTTTATATTATAAGGCACAGCGGTATGTCTTCCCCGCGCGAGCGGGGGTGTTTCTCAAGCGATAAAAAAGGCATCCCGTTGGACTGAGTCTTCCCCGCGCGAGCGGGGGTGTTTCTTATTGGTCTTCAAATTAAAAGAGGCTGCAGATGTCTTCCCCGCGCGAGCGGGGGTGTTTCCGGTAAAGCTTTTATACTCACCAGACGGAAAAAGTCTTCCCCGCGCGAGCGGGGGTGTTCTAAATGAGGTCGTGACATTTTGTCACGGGCTTAAAAATTACAAATTTTGTAGGTTTTGTTAGAAAGGTCTTAAATATTACGGATTGCGAAGCAAGTCGTGGGTGCCTATTTTGCTGTATTTACAACCTCAGAGTATTTTGCACTGTCACTTTGAACTCATAAACTTCTCAATACAAACAATTGACAAATAGACACAAATCTATTATAATAGACACGCATCTAATAAATTAGACCGTACGGAATACCTTATGAAATCGCTTGAAACTCTTATTTATTTTACTAATCACCAAAAAATTCTTAAATTTCTTTTGGCACATCCAGACCAAAAATTTTACGACCGACAAATATCACATTTAGCTGATGTGAGTCGCGCGGGCACAAATTTTGCTTTGCGCGATCTTGCCAAAGCAGGGCTTTTGGGCAGTGAAAAGCACGGAAGAATGAGTTATTACCATATCTCGCTTCACTCGCCGCTTGTGCGCGAAATGAAAGTGTTTTTGAATATGGTGACACTCTCGGATTTGCTTGAAACTCTCAAGCCGCTTTGCAGAAAAGTTGTTCTTTTTGGCAGTGCAGCAAAAGGCACAAACACCGCCGAAAGTGATTACGACTTATTAATCATCACAAATGAAAAACAAAAGGTAAGCAGCATAATTATGAAAAGTAAGATGCGCGAAGAGTTGCAAACGGTTGTTGTAACACAAAGTGAATATGCCGGCATTAAAATAAAAAATCCAGTATTTTATAAGGAATTGCTTGAGGGGAAAGCTTTATGGGAAAAAGAGTAAACCCGGATTTTCAAAAAGGGCTTGAAAAGAAACGCATAGTGCCATTTGCTCAAGCAATTATGCTTGTTGATGATGAATTACGCGCAGCTAAAGATGATCTTACAGAAGCACAAGACAGATTGAGCAATCAAAAGTTTAAATATACAACTGTTGCCGCTTATTATTCTATGTTTCACTCCGCCCGCGCACTTATATACTCAAAAGGGTACCGTGAAAAAAGCCATTACTATCTGCTTGTGGCCTTGCGTGCACTTTTTGTTGACACTGACTTATTACCAGAACAACTTGTTGTAGAATTTCATGATGCAATGGTGTTGCGCGAGGATGCCGACTATCACGCGCAGTTTTCTAAAGATGGGGCAGAAAGTGTGGTTTCGGCAGCAAAAGAAATGATTTCAAAAGCAAAAAAACTGTTGAATAAATGAGTTACTTTTCTTTCGCTGGTTTATCTTTTACTATCGGTAGGTTTTTCGGTTTGTTGCGCAAGTTGGGGAATGTATTAAATAGGTTTTCTATATTACGGATTGCGAAGCAAATCGTGAGTACCTATTTTGCGCAGATAAACAATATCGCCGGATTTTTGGTAAGTAATTCTGTAACTATCTGATACTCTTAACTCATATATTGCGTCTTGCCCGGCCATTTTTTTGTGGCCTAAAGATGGATGCTCAGAATCTTTAGCGAAAAGCTCAAGCACTTTCTTTGTTCGCTCTTTTATTTCAACAGGAAGTTTTTTATAAAGCTTAGTGAAAGTTCTTGTGGCTTCTATATGCATTACTTATCAAGCTCCTTGAAGAGCTGTTTTAAGTTTTTTGTTTTTGTGGTCTTGCCTTGCTTTATGTCGTTAGTTGCTTCAGCTTCGTCTTTCTGCCACTCGGGGGTGTAAAAATATGCCTGATGTTTTGGTACCATCACCTGTGGCTCAATAATAATCTTATTGCCTTTTAACTCTATATCCAAATAATCATTTATACGCAGTTTGAGCAGATGCGCTATTTCCCTTGGAAGTGCTATTTGGTAGTTTTGGCCTAATTTTCTTAACATAATATTATCTCCTTTTATTTCGCCAGTATTATAATATGATTTTCATATTTTGTCAATATCATATTAACTTTTTGTAAACACAAGATGATTTCTACAATTATACAGGCAACAACGCAAAAAGTTGAAAGAGCAACTCAAATAAGGTATAATCCGCTGAACTCGGACTTTGTAATAGGTTTGAGAACCGAGACGAAAGAGATGGAGGCAGTTTTGACGCAAAATTTGTAGCGAATGGTTATTCCATTAGCAAGGATTTTGCGGATAAAAATGTCCCATATCTTTTGACGAATTCCAAATCCTATTGCAAAATTCGGGTTAAAATAAACAGGGCTTTTTAACAACTTTGCGAACTTAAGCAAAAATACCAGCTTTCTTGCTTAACTCCAAAGAGTGTTATAAATCTTTATTAAACTTAAGGGATTACACTATGAAAAGAACTTTTCAACCAAACAAAACTCGCCGTAAAAAGAAACTTGGCTTTCGCGCAAGAATGGCTACCCCGGGCGGCCGGGCGGTAATTAGCAGGCGCAGAGCAAAAAAGCGCGTTACCCTTTCTGCCTAAGTATGGTCGAAATCTCCTATAAATTTCGCTGGACAGAGCGGCTCCACTCCATAAGGGACTTTGAGAATGTTCTAAGAAAGGGTCGGAAGTTTTTTCATCCGGCTTTTTTGGTTTATGTTTACGATAGAAATGATGGTAAAGCAACCGTACGGCTTGGCCTTATTACAAGCCGCAAAGTTGGAAATGCAGTACAAAGAAATTATGTTAAAAGGCGCTCTCGGGAAGTTTTTAGAACTACCAAACACTTATTAAAACCGGGCGTTGACATTGCAATTGCAGCAAAGCCGCAAGCCGTAAAGTTGGATTTCTGCTCTATTAACATTGCTCTCCGTGCACTTTGGCGCAAAGCAGAAATTTTGGACAAAACAGTTTTATGAAGAAATTACTTTCAGGCCTTATTCGCATATATCAGCTTTTTTTTCATTCGGCTTTTCCAAGCTGCCGCTTTCAACCAACTTGCTCAAACTATGCTATAGAAGCCCTTAACACGCATGGTGTGTTTAAGGGTATTTTGATTTCTGCCTGGCGCTTATGCCGCTGTCATCCTTTTTCAAAAGGCGGGATAGACCCTGTGCCAGAGGCAAAAGTGGTAAATAAAAACACACCAAGGTGTAGTATTTAAAATTTCCCGTTTTTTACTAAACATATAAATAAAATATCAAGTTACAAAAAATAAATATTAAAAATGGAGAGCTAAACTAAAATGGATAAAGATAAACTGTTGGGTATAACACTAATTTTCATTATACTTATTGGCTGGTCACTCTATACGGCAAAAAATCGTCCTAAGCAAATTGTGCAAAACAATGCTATTGCAACAAGCCAAACCCAACAAAGTGCGCAAAGTATAGCGCAGCAACCACAACAATTAACCGCTATAGCACAAAACACCGATGACAGTAGAAAAGAAACTATTATAGAAACTCCTGCTTATAAAGCGGTTTTTTCAAGTAAGGGCGGTTCTATAATAAGCTGGCAATTAAAAGAAAAAAATGGCTCCATGGTTGAAATGCTGCCTTCAAAAGTACCGGCACTCTCCACATTTCCTGACTCAAACTTTTTTATTCTTGAACAATCTGAAAACAAAATAGTTTATGCCACCGCCTTAACAAACGGAACGCAAATAACAAAAACCTATAATCTCACACAAGATTATTTACACAAACTAACCATTTCGGTAAAGTCACCTTTGGGTGTGCAAACGCCTATAAGTATGCCTTTTGGCCCGGGCCTTGGCACTATTGCAAGCGAAGAAAAAGAAAATGCCGGCCTTATGCGCCCAATAGCATTAACCGCGAACAAACCAAAAGAACTGCACAAATTAAAAACTCAGTCATATACCGCGGGTGATTACAAGTGGCTTGCAATAGATAACCGCTATTTCTTATTTGCCGTTATACCTTCTTCACCATCGGCCTTTACTTCCATTGCGTCTTACAACGCCGGCAAAAAAACGCCGCCGGAACTTACGCTTAACGCAACTGCAGAGCCAACCTTTGAAACATCGTTAGATTTTTACATTGGGCCAAAGGGCTACAAACATTTAAAGTCGCTGGGTGTTGGTTTAGAAGAATCTATTGATTTAGGTATTTTTGGTTTCTTAGGCAAGTGGGCACTGGTCGCCCTTATTTTTCTTTACAGCATTACACACAACTACGGCTGGGCAATTGTGCTTTTAACATTATTTTTGCAAATTCTTGTTTTCCCGCTAACGCTTAAAAGTTTAAGGGCTTCTACCGCAATGCGCAAAATTCAACCACTTATAAAAGAACTCCAGACAAAATACAAAAACGACCCAAAACGGCTTAATGTTGAAATGATGAACATTTATAAAACCCAAAAAGTGAACCCGCTTGGCGGCTGTTTGCCAATGCTTTTGCAAATTCCAATTTTCTGGGCTCTATTTACAACACTTAGAAATGCCTATGAGTTACACGGTGCCGGCTGGATGTTTTGGATACACGACCTTTCGTTAAAAGACCCTTACTTTGTTTTGCCAATACTTATGGGTATTGGCACATTAATTCAGCAAAAGATTATGTCACCATCGGCCGACCCATCACAGGCGATGATGGTTTACCTTATGCCCGTAGTTTTTACCATAATGTTTTTAAATTTCCCTTCTGGTCTTGTGCTTTACTGGTTTACAAATAATTTATTAACTGTAATTGAGCAACTTGTACTAATGAAAATTGACGCAAGCAAAGAAAAATGTTCTCTTACAATTTAGGAAAGGGTTCAGCGAACAAAGTGAGCGACGACGAAACGGGAAAACCTTAGGTTTTCCCTTGTAGAGCGGTTTGGCGAAATCATATTAGCCAAACCAAGTATGAACGAAGCAACCATAGACCTTGCAATAGGTGTTAGGAACGAGACGAGCGAGGTCGTGGGTTTTACAACTCAAAAAGTAAGAGCGATGTTATAACATCGGGCGAGCTTTTTGAGGAAGGAAAAGACCGTCATCGTCCGTCGAATCCAGCAATCTATTGCAAGTTCTATGGTTTAAATACTAAGTCCGCCGATAGGCGAGACGCGATATAGGAGTAGTTGTACGATGAACCACCGAGAAATTGAAGTTGAAGGCAAAACAGTGGAAGCCGCCATTGCAAGCGGTTTAGAAAAATTCTCTCTTAAACGTGAACAGGTAGATATAAAAATATTAAGTGAGGGTTCCAGCGGACTCTTTGGCCTGATGGGCGCAAAACCGGCAAGAGTTCAACTTGCCGTAAAAAATGGCGTTACCGTAAAAGAAATATTGCCGCCGCTTGATTTTAATCTATCACAAAAACGAGTAAAAGAAATTTTAGAAACATTGCTTTCTAAAATGAATGTAAGTTTCAGTGCTGTGCATACCTCGGTTGTAGACGGGCTAATAGCTGCCGAGGTTAAAAGCAGCCAAAGCGCATTGTTAATAGGAAAAAGCGGGCAAACGCTCAAGTCAGTTGAATACCTTTGCACGCTCATTTTAAATCGCGACCCTCTTACACGCGTAAAAGTTCGCCTTGATGTAGATAATTACCTTAGAAGGTGTGAACAAAACCTTTTAGATATGGTTAAAGATGCCGCCCAAAAAGTAACCGCTTCCAGCAACAGCATTTACTTGCACCCAATGAACTCTTCAGATAGAAAAATTGTCCACAATTTTCTTAAAGACGACCCAAAACTTGAAACATTTTCAGATGGATACGGCGCCAAAAGAAAAGTTGGCATAAGAATAAAAAAAAGTTAACCACAAGTCCTATTGCAAATTCCAGGTTAAACCCTGCCACAAGGTTAAGCGCAATTGAACTACCTCATAAAAGATACCATAGCCGCCGTTGTAACCCCAGCCGGCAGGTCTGCCATTGGTGTAGTTAAACTTTCCGGCCCAAAAGCCATCCACATAGCAAAAAAAATATTTTTTTTACCTTCAGGCAAAACCATAAAAGAGCTTACCAGCCACTGCCTATACTTTGGAAAAATTATTTACCGTAGGCAACTGATAGACGAGGCCGTGCTTTCAATTATGCTTGCGCCGCGCTCGCACACGGGCGAAGATGTTGTAGAGTTTTCTCTTCACGGCAACCCATTAATATTGGAAAAAATGCTCTCTGTTTGTACCACGCTTGGCGCACGAGCGGCACTTGGCGGCGAGTTTTCTTTTAGAGCTTACTTAAACGGGAAAATGGACCTTACCAAAGCGGAAGCGGTTTGCGAACTTATCAAAAGTCAAACTGCTCTAGCAGCACAGGCCGCGCTAACACGCCTCGGCGGAGCGTTAAGCGAAAAAATAAATCAACTACGCCAAATCATATTAGATATTGCCTCTCATGCCGAGGCAGCGCTAGACCACCCCGAAGAAGGCATAGAGTTTTTAGATAAAATCAAAACACAAAAAACCCTTGGCGAATTAATCAATTCCACACTAAACATTGCTGATAGCGCAAAAAGCGGTATTGCATTATCGCAAGGCATAAAAATTGCATTGATTGGCAGGCCAAATGTTGGCAAATCGTCTTTGCTTAATATTCTGCTTAAAAGGGAACGGGCAATTGTTACAAACATTGCCGGCACAACGCGCGACACAATCGCCGAAACAGTTGAAGTTGGCGGCTTTCCGGTAACATTCACAGACACCGCTGGCATACGAGCAAGAACTACCTCAAAAGTAGAAAAAATAGGCCAGGCTCGCGCCCTTGGAGAAGCAAAAACAGCCCATATTGTGCTTTGGCTTATTGACTCAAGCCGCACCACAAACCAAGATGATAAAAAAATAAAAAATATTCTTTGCAAACTAAAAACACAAGAAAAAACACTTGTGCTATTAAATAAATCTGACCTGTCGCAAAAAGCCGCGGGAGTAAAAAAACTTATTGGCGAACTGCCATTGCTTAACATCTCAGCTAAAACAGGCAAAGGCATAAGCGAACTTGAAAAAAAGATACTTAAGCTTGCCGGCGTAAGCAATGCTTATAATCAAGAAGGCCTGCTTGTAAACGAACGACAAAAAAACGGTTTGCTAAAATGCGCGAAAGAATTGCGCCTTGCCTGCACGGCACTTGAAAAAATGCCAGAAGAAATAGTTGCACTGCACCTGCGCTGCGCACTTAGCTGCCTTGATGAGCTGACCGGCAACAGCTCCACACAAGACATTCTTGATAACATCTTCTCAAAGTTCTGCATAGGCAAATAAATGCGTCAAAAATTCGGACAAAATTTTTTAAAAGATCCACAAATCGCACAAAAAATTGTAGATTCGTTAGATATTACAAACACCGACTTTGTTATTGAAATCGGACCCGGAAAAGGGATCTTAACAGAAAAAATTGCAAAATATGCCGGAACACTTATAGCTGTAGAAATAGACCACACCTTAATTGCATCGTTAAAGGCCAAATTTTCTCAAAATTCAAAAGTGCAGGTAATAGAACAAAACTTTCTTGACTTTATACTGCCAAAAGGCAGAAATATTAAATTTATATCAAACCTGCCTTACTGTGTTGCCACGCCGATAATTGCAAAAATTTTGCCGCTTTCAAACTGGCAAAACGCGGTTTTTATGGTGCAAAAAGAAGTGGGGGAGCGAATAACCGCCCAAAATGGAACCAGCGACTATGGTTATTTTTCGGTGTTTTGTTCTTACTATGCAAACATTGAAAAGCTTTTTGTGGTTAAACCCTGCAGTTTTAGCCCGCCTCCAAAAGTTGATTCGCTTGTCGTGCGCCTTAGCAACAAAAACGCACCAAAAATAGAAAACGACTTCTTTGCTTTTGTAAAAGCGGCATTCTCTCAAAAAAGAAAAACTATTCTAAACTCACTTTCAAATTCCCTAAAAATTGAAAAAGAAGTGCTCTTACCCAAACTAATATCTGCCGAAATTAGCCCAACCGACAGGCCCGAAAAACTTTCTTTAAGCTCTTACCAAAAACTCTTTTCCTTGCTAAAAAATTAAACCAGAATAAGACCGAAAAAACAGCAAAAATACTTGTTAATTTTATTTGACAAATCTTACTAAAAAAGATATACTTTGCATGTCAAAAAAACACATAAAAGATAAAACTTGGTAAAAGAATGGTATTAAAAAGTTATTAAGAGCAATTCACAAAAGTTATTCACAGTTGTTAATAATTTTGTGAATTACTTCGCTTTATTAAATCTACTTATTTTTGAGTGCATTTTATGAATTATCAAGAAATTTGGAAGTTAGCAGCAGACTTTATTGGCTCCCAAATGGAACCAGAAGCTTTCAACTTGTGGATAAAACCTGTTAAGGCGCTTTCGTTTGAAAACGGGGTTCTTCTGCTTTCCGTACCAAATAAATATTTTTCTGAATGGCTAAAAGCAAATTATTTACAAAAAATTGAAGAACTTCTTTGCGACAAACTCGCACAAAAAATAAATATTGAATTTAAAGAAACTCAAGACCTTGCCCCAATATTAAAAAAAGTAGAAGACCTGCAAGAGCCGCAAGAGACAACTATTTCGCCAGAAGTTTTGGCGCACAACCCATTTAACCCCAAGTACACTTTTGACCGCTTTATTGTAGGCGGTGGCAACCGTTTCGCGCATGCGGCATGTGAAGCCGTAGCAAAAGACCCTGGCAAACTTTACAACCCTTTATTTATTTACGGCGGCGTGGGCCTTGGCAAAACGCATCTTTTGCACGCAATAGGCAATCATGTTAAAAAAAATAACCCCTCGCTTAAAATACTTTATGTTACAAGCGAAACATTTATAAACGAATTTATTGACTCAATTCGTCACGAACGCTCAACAACTTTTCGCAATAAATACCGCAATGTGGATTGCCTGCTTATAGACGACATACAATTCCTTGTTGGTAAGCAAAGCTCGCAAGAAGAATTTTTTAACACATTTAACGACCTGCACACTGTACACAAACAAATTGTAATAACGGCCGACAAACCGCCAAAAGAAATGCCCCAGCTTCAAGAACGCCTAATATCACGCTTTGAGTGGGGTGTTGTTGCCGATGTGCAGGCGCCCGACCTTGAAACACGCATTGCCATAATGCGCGCAAAAGCCGCGGAAGAAAAAATTTCTATCCCTAACGATGTAATTCTACTAATCGCAACAAAAATTAAGTCCAACATTCGCGAGCTGGAAGGAACTCTGCTTAGAATAACAGCATTTTCAGCTTTTACCGGCACACCATTAACTGTTGATTCCGTACAAAAAATAATTAAAGATGTTGTAAGCCCTTCAAAAGAAACAGCTCCAATAACAATTGAAAAAATTAAAAAAGTTGTAGGCAAGCATTATAATTTAGATATTGTTGATTTGGTTTCAAAAAGAAGAACCGCATCTGTTGCACTGCCAAGGCAGTTGGCAATGTACCTGGCAAGAACCCTTACAGATCAGTTTTCAACTACCGAAATTGGCGAATCCTTTGGCGGAAGAGACCACACAACTGTTTTACACGCTTGCAACAAAATAAATACCGATCTTGCAAAAGATGCCTTTTTTGCGGCCTTGGTTAATAAAATTATTCAAGAAATCAGAGAAAGAAACGAAGAAGAATAGTTGTTAAGAGTTGTTAAGAATTTTTTTATTTCTGTGTAAAAGCTAAAAATAAAAAGTTTGTGTGCATAAGAAAAACTCTTTTACACATTTTATTATCAATTAGTTTACACTTGTAAAGTTATATTTATCAAAGTAAATTTTAAATAATAAACACCTTATTAAGAAAATTTTGTTCGCCTACTACTACTACTGTTTTTATATCTAAATATAGGAGAGTTAAATGAAGATAATATGTGAAAAGGCGGAGCTTTTAAAGGGGTTGCAGGTAATTCAAACCGTTGTTCCAACAAGAAGCACACTTCCAGTGCTTTCAAACTTTCTTTTACAAACAGAGCAAGAAATTATAAAGCTTTCTTGCACAGACCTTGAAATAGGTGTTTCTTGTTATATTAAAGGTGAAATTGTAAAAGGCGGAGAAATAACAATACCTGCAAAAAAATTCACCGATATAATTCGTGAACTTCCTGAAGATAAAGATATTGAAATAAAATCAGATGACAATAATCAGATAAATATAAAATGTGGTAAATCAAACTTTAATTTAATGGGTCTTCCAAAAGCTGACTATCCTTTACTACCCGATTTTCCAGCAGATAACAACTTTGAAGTAAAAAAAGAAGAGTTTAGAGAGATGTTAAAAAAAGTTGCATATGCGGTTTCAAATGATGAAACCAGATATGTTTTAAATGGTGTCTTTCTTGTGGCAGAAAAAGGGGAACTTAAAATGATAGCAACCGATGGGCGCCGCCTAAGTTATATTTCAAAAGAAAACATAGATAAAAAAATTCAAAAAACAGTAATAATTCCAAGTAAGTGCGTAAACGAAATACAAAGAATTCTTTTACAAGAAGGAATGGGCGAAAAGCTGAAAGTTGGTGTTGCTCAAAACCAAATTGCTTTTAAAATTGGCTCAATTACAATGAGTTCACTTTTAATAGAAGGCACATTTCCAAACTACGAACAGGTAATTCCCAAAAAATTTGATTTACAGGTAAAAGTAAAAACAAAAGAAGCATTATCAGCTGTACGCCAAATTTCAACTATCGCAAACGATAAAACATCTTCAATACGCCTTTCATTTGGAAAAGGATTGTTGAGGTTCTCTTCATCTCAAGGCAATGGTTCAGGCGAGGTAGAAATAGATATAGACCATACGGGCCAGGCATTAGACATTGCGTTTAACCCCGTTTTTGTAAATGACATCTTAAAAAATATAGATGAAGATGAGATAGTTTTTGAGTTAACCGGTTCACTTAACCCCGCGGTAATCAGGCCGGCAACAGACAAAAATTATATTTGCGTTATAATGCCAATGAAGGTCTAAAAATGGCCTTTCTTACTCCCAAAGAGATAATCACAAAAGTAAAAAATGGCAAATTACAAGCCGTAGAGAAAAAAGAAAATATCGACAAAAAATCCAAAGCTATACTTACCGCGCTTTTTGGCGAAACAATACCAACCGCGTTAAATGCATGGCAAAACGAGTTTAGTTATTTGGCACCTGGCGCAAAAATAATTGGGTTTTATGACGGTAATTTGTTAATAGAAGTTGTTTCAAATACGCACTTACACGCCATCATTTTAAGTAAAAAACGAATAATTGAAAAAATTAATCAATACTTTGGCAACTCCAAACCAATAAAAGGTTTAAAGTGCCATCTTAAATAATACTAATAAAGAAAATAGCTTAGGGAGTAATAAATGGCAAAGCAAGACATAGCAGTTCAACAATATGATGCATCAAAAATACAAGTGTTAGAGGGTCTTGAAGCGGTAAGAAAAAGGCCCGCAATGTACATTGGCTCAACTAGCCTTTCTGGGCTGCACCACCTTGTATATGAAACCGTTGATAATTCAATAGACGAAGTTCTCGCGGGACATTGTAAAAACATAGATGTTGTAATTCATCCAGACGGTTCGCTCTCCGTTCTTGACGATGGTCGCGGTATACCGGTAGACCCACATCCAAAATATAAAAACAAATCAGCACTTGAAGTTATAATGACAGTGTTGCATGCTGGCGGAAAGTTTGACAAAGGTTCTTACAAAGTGTCTGGTGGTTTGCATGGCGTAGGTGTTACCTGTGTAAATGCCCTATCTGAATGGCTAAAAGCTGAAGTGTACAGAGATGGGAAGGTTTATTTTCAAGAATTTCATCGCGGAAAGCCCGTTGAAGGTGTAAAAGTTGTTGGAAAAACCGATGATCGCGGTACAAAAATAACATTTTTACCAGACAGTGAAATATTCCCAGATACAAAATTTTCTTTTGATACTCTTTCAAACCGTCTAAGAGAGTTAGCCTTTCTAAACGCAGGCACTCGTATAACAATTATAGACGAAAGAGAAGATAAAGAGCACACCTTCAATTACGAAGGCGGCCTGATAACTTTTGTAAAGTATTTAAACGCCAACAAAACAATATTGCACGATAAGCCAATTTACTTCAGCAAAGAAAAAGACGGTACAGTAATAGAAGTTGCCATGCAATACAATGATGCTTATAACGAACAGATATTTACTTTTGTAAACAACATAAACACCATAGAGGGCGGCACACATCTTACGGGGTTTCGCTCGGCGCTAACCCGTGTAATAAATGAATACATAAAGAAAAACGAGGTTTCAAAAATAAAAGACCTCTCTCTTTCCGGCGATGATGTGCGCGAAGGTCTTACCGCTGTAATTTCCGCAAAAGTGCCAAACCCTCAGTTTGAAGGGCAAACAAAAACAAAGCTTGGCAACTCCGATGTTGAAGGCATAGTAAAGTCAATTGTAAACGATGCGCTTGGCGCATTCCTTGAAGAAAACCCATCGGTCGCAAACAAGATTATAGAAAAAGCGGTACTTGCCGCGGAGGCGCGTGAGGCGGCGCGTAAAGCCCGTGAACTAACCAGGCGCAAAGGCGCGTTAGACAGCGCTTCACTTCCGGGTAAGCTTGCCGACTGTTCAGAGCGTGACCCGCAAAAAACCGAGCTATACATTGTAGAAGGCGACTCGGCAGGCGGCTCGGCAAAACAAGGAAGAAACCGCGCGTTTCAGGCCATATTGCCGCTAAAAGGTAAAATATTAAATGTAGAAAAGTCGCGCATAAACAAAATGCTGACCAACGATGAAATTCGCACCCTTATAACAGCAATAGGTGCTGGTATCGGTCAAGAAGATGGGCAAGAGGGTTTTGATATTGCAAAGTGCCGGTATCATAAAATAGTAATTATGACCGATGCCGATGTAGACGGCGCCCATATTCGCACCCTGCTTTTAACATTCTTCTATCGGCAAATGACGCCGCTTATACAAAAGGGCTATATTTATATTGCCCAGCCGCCGCTTTACAAAGTAAAGAAAAACAAAAAAGAGCTTTACCTGCACTCCGAAGAAGAGTTAGACAAATTCCTTTTTGGCGAAGGCTTAGACGGGGTAGAGTTTTACACATTACGCAACTCAAAGGTCTCAGAGCCGCTTGACCCCAAAAAACTTTCCCTGATGGTTCGTGACTTAAATGAAGTTGATAATCTTGCCAAAAAGTTAGAAAAGAAAAGTGTTTACTGGAGTGATTTTATTAAGTTTAGAAAAGAAGGCACAATGCCGCTTTACAGGGTGGAAGAAACCGCGGAGTCAACAGACCTGATTGATGAAAACAACTCAATTAATGCCCGTTATATATACTCTGATAAGGAATGGAAACAGTTTAAAAATGATTTTCTTAAAAAGAAATCTTTAGAGCTGCAAAGTATAGGTGAACTGCCGTTAGAAGTTTCCGATGAAGAACTTGGCTCGTCGGTAAAAGATTTGTGGGAACTTGCCCGCTTAGAAGTTTTGGCAAAAAAACTTGAAGTTTTAGGCATAAATATAGAAGAGTTTAGTGAACGCGGCGCAAAACCATTATACCGCATAAAAAAAGATGAGGATGATGTTTATGATTTACACGCAAGCCGCGACTTGGTAGATAAAATAAGAGAGTTTGGCAGAAAGGGCGCAAGCATTCAACGGTACAAAGGCCTTGGTGAAATGAACCCGTCACAGCTTTGGGAAACAACAATGGACCCGATTAAACGCAAATTTTTACAGGTGAAACTTGAAGATGTGGTTGAAGCTGATAGAATATTTACCACTTTAATGGGTGACAAAGTAGAGCCGCGCCGTTTGTTCATTGAAACTCACGCTAATGATGTTAGAAACCTTGATATATAAAATTTGAAATTGATATAGGGAGTAAGAAAAATGGCAGATGAAAAAGAAACAAAAACACCCCCGGAAGAAATTGTGTTTAATCCAAACATAATACCGCGCAACATTGAAGATGAAATGAAAACCTGTTACATTGACTATTCAATGTCTGTTATTGTTGGGCGTGCATTACCCGATATTCGTGACGGCCTTAAGCCAGTGCATCGCCGTATTCTTTACACAATGAAAGAAATGGGTTTACGCCATAACACGGCTTACAAAAAAAGCGCGCGCGTGGTTGGTGATGTGCTTGGTAAGTATCACCCTCATGGGGACACCGCGGTTTATTACGCAATGGTTCGTATGGTTCAAGAGTTTTCTTTGCGTTACCCGCTTGTAGATGGCCAGGGGAACTTTGGCAGTATAGATGGCGACTCTCCCGCCGCAATGCGTTATACCGAGGCTCGCCTTGCAGGCATATCCGATGAAATGCTTTCCGATATAGATAAAGACACAGTAGATTTTACGCCAAACTACGATGGTTCACTTCTGGAACCGTGTGTTTTGCCGGCAAAAATTCCAAGCTTGCTTATAAACGGTTCTTCCGGTATTGCCGTAGGTATGGCAACAAATATTCCAACCCACAATCTAACGGAAGTAATTGACGGGATTTTTGCTTACATAGCAAACCCCGCGATAGAAGTTATAGAGTTAATGAAAATAATTAAAGGGCCTGACTTTCCAACCGCGGGTACCATACACGGCAGAGCCGGCATAAAGCAGTACTTTGAAACAGGCAGGGGCTCAATTAAAATTCGCGCTAAAACCGAAATAGAAGAAATGAAGGGCGGCAGAGAAGCCATAATAATTCGCGAACTGCCGTATCAGGTAAATAAAGCAAACCTTATTGAAACTATTGCAGGCCTTGTTCACGATAAAAAAATTGAAGATATTTCCGACCTGCGCGACGAGTCCGACCGCGACGGCATAAGAGTTGTAATAGAGCTTAAGCGCGACGGCAACGCTCAAGTAGTATTAAACCAGCTTTATAAGCATACACAAATGTCAATATCATTTGGCGTTATAATGCTCGCGCTTGTAAACAACAAACCAAAAGTTTTAAAAATGAAAGAAGTGCTGCATCATTTTATTGAGCATCGTAAAGTTGTAATTGTGCGTAGAACAAAGTTTGAGCTTGCCAAAGCTGAAGCCAGAGCGCATATATTAGAGGGTTTAAAAATCGCGCTTGACAATTTAGACGCGGTAATAAAAACAATTAAAGCATCCTCAGATACCGAAAGCGCCCGTACGCGCCTTATGGATAAGTTTGGACTTTCAAAACTTCAGGCACAGGCCATATTAGATATGAAGCTGCAACAGCTTACCGGCCTTGAGCGCGACAAAATAGAGCAGGAATACTTAGAGCTGATAAAACTTATAGCAAAACTGCGCGGCATACTTATTGATGCGAACAAAATACTCAACATAATAAAAGAAGAACTTACCATAATAAAAGAAAAGTATGGCGATGCTCGCAAAACAAAAATTGTTGCCCAGGAACTTGGCGAAGTAAACATAGATGACCTTATACAAGAAGAAGATGTGGCTGTAACAATATCCCATGCAGGATATATTAAACGCTTGCCGATAAGCACCTATCGTTCGCAAAAACGCGGCGGCAGAGGTGTAACAGGCCAGGAAGTGCGCGAAGAAGATTTTGTTGATAATATAATTGTTACAAGCACCCACGCTCACCTGCTTATGTTTACAAATAAAGGCAGAATGCACTGGCTGCGGGTGTATGATATCCCCGAAGGCGGACGCACTTCAAAAGGTAAAGCAATAGTTAACCTCTTACAGCTTTCTTCATCGGAAGAAAATGTAACTGCAACAATACCAATTCGTTCTTTTGCCGAACAGAAAGAAACATACCTGCTTATGTGCACAAAGCATGGAACTGTTAAAAAAACAGCACTTACAGAGTATGATAATCCACGCAAGGCCGGTATAATTGCCATTGGCTTAGATGAGGGTGACACGCTTATAGATGTAAAGCACACCGACGGTGATAAGCAGGTTATAATAGCCACACGCAAAGGTATAGCCATTCGCTTTAAAGAAAAAGACATAAGGTCAATAGGCCGTTCCGGGAAAGGTGTGCGCGGCATACGGCTTGAAGAAAAAGATGAAGTTGTAGGTATGGAAGCAATAACTGAAGACGATGTATTTTTAACAGTCAGCACAAACGGTTACGGCAAACGCACTGAAGTTCGCAAGTATCGCCTGCAAACCAGAGGCGGCAAAGGTGTTATAAATATGAAAGCCACACAGGCAAACGGGCTTGTGGTTGGCATAAAAAAAGCAAACGACGGCAGCGAACTTGTGTTAATGACAGAAAAAGGCATAGTTAACCGACAACCGCTTGAGGGCATACTGCAAAAAGGCCGCAACATTCAGGGTGTTAGATTAATCAAACTTGAAGAAGGCGACAAACTTGCCGCGCTTGCTATAACAGAAAGGTGCGAAGAAGAAGTTGAGGAAGAAACTGCAAAAGAGTAGCGGTCGCTAAAGGTTAATTTGCGAAAAAACAAAAAGCGTTATGAATAATTGTTTTGACAATTACTTTGATTACTCCGGCGCAATTCATATACACACAAGTTATTCGTTTGACGCAAAAATACCAATCGCTCAAGTAATTCTCGCCGCGAAAAAATGCGGTTTGGATTTTGTAATAATAACCGACCACTTTCGCATGGATGCCCGCACTGCCGGCTGGGAAGGTCTGAAAAACGGTGTTTTTGTAGTTGTGGGTGAAGAAATATCTCCTAGGTACAACCACTGCTTGGCATTAGGTTTAAAAACACCAATAATCGCCTGGAAAAAAAGCTCAAACCCAAAAGAGTATCTATCTCAAGTAGAATTACAGGGCGGTATTTCATTGATAGCGCACCCCGACCACAGCGGCGCGCCAAAATTTGGTGTAAAAGCATACCCTTGGCAAAACTGGTCTGTAAATGATTATGCAGGCATAAGCATTTGGGACTTAATGACCGACTGGCAGGAAAAACTTAAAAGTATCTTTTGCGCCTTGCTTGCCTACATTGCCCCAGCGTTCATTTTAAGCGGACCCAAAAAAGAAACACTCAATCGTTGGGATAATATTTCAAAAGAAAGAAAAGTTTTTGGTTTTGGCGAAATAGATAATCACGCATCAGTTAAAAAGTTCTTTGGTTTTAGTTTTAAAATATTTCCTTTTGAGTTTGCATTTAGCACAATTCGCACGCATCTATTACTTAAAGAAGAGCTAAGCAAAAATACTGCTCAGGGTTGTAAGCAAATAATAGAAGCTATAAAAAACGCAAACGGGTATGTTGCACAGGAGCGCTGGAGTAGCGCAAAGGGTTTTGTTTTTAGAATTAGCGGCTTGCAAACACAAGCGGTATCCGGCGATGATTTTACACTTTGCAACAAAGCAACTTTAGAAGTTAAAGTGCCAAAAAAATGTTTAATAAAAGTAATAAAAGACGGTATAGAAATAAAAGCAAAAAAAAATTCCAGCGCGTTGTGCTTTGAAATATCTCAAAAAGGCAGTTACCGCATAGAAGCATACGCAAAAAGATTTTGTTTTTATAAACCATGGATATTTTCTAACCACATACGAGTAAAATAAAGAGGTTAATATGGAAATAATAGACGGCAAAAAAATTGCAGCGGAAATAAAAGCGGAGCTAAAAGTAAAAGTTGATGAGCTTAAAGCAAAGGGCGCATCGGTTGGCCTTGCTACAATATTAGTTGGCGATGACCCTGCAAGCCATATTTATGTTGGCAATAAAATAAAAACGACAAAAGAGTTGGGCATAGAATCGTTTCACCACCCGTTACTTGCGGGCGCAACCGAAGACGAAATAATTTTGCTTATAAAAAACTTAAATGCCAATGCACGAGTTAGCGGCATACTTTTACAGCTTCCGCTTCCGGCAGGTCAAAATGCGCAAAAGTGTATAGAAGCAATAGACCCGTCAAAAGATGTTGATGGATTGCACCCATACAGCTCAGGTAAATTTTCAGCTGCAAAAAGCTGGAAAGAAATAGAAGAGCAAAACCTTCTGCTCCCTTGCACGCCCCTTGGAGTTATAACTCTTCTAAAAAAATATAAAGTTGAAATTGCCGGCAAAAATGCCGTTGTTGTAGGCCGCTCAAATTTGGTAGGCAAACCCATCGCGTTAATGTTGCTTGCTAACGATGCCACCGTAACAATCGCGCATTCTCGTACAAAAAATTTAAAAGAAGTTTGCGCGCAAGCCGATATTTTAATTGCGGCGATAGGTAAACCAAAGTTTATTACAAAAGATTTCATTAAACCGGGTGCCGTAGTAATTGATGTTGGCGTAAACCGCTTGGCGCAAGGTCTTTGCGGCGATGTTGACTTTGAAGATGCCTCAAAAAACGCAGGGCTTATAACCCCAGTGCCTGGTGGTGTAGGGCAAATGACAATTGCCATGCTTATGAAAAATACTGTTGCGGCTGCGCAAAAGAAAATAAAATTGCATAACACCAAATAAAAGTGGTAAAAATGAAAACACTAAAGCTAAAACCCGTAAAAGTAAGTAAAAAATTATTAGCTATGTTAGAAAAAAGGGGTTTAATAATTACCCCAACCCCGTCAAAAAAAATAATGCAAAACCCGTCGCGCGGCGGGGTGGAAATACTTTATAAAACCGACACCGAGTATGGCACGCATAAAATGATTGCCGTTGGCAAAACCGACACAAACATAATGCTAACCACTCACCCGGATAACGAAGATGTTATATTAATTAACAATACCGGCAAAAAATTTAAGCCACTTTATTTAATAATAGCGATACATAAACAAAGTGAGTTTGAAAAACGCGCAAGAGCCAGAACTTTAAGCCCAAAAGATGTATTGGCAATAGAGCTTGAGTACAACAGCCAAAACTGTTTTTTTACAGTTTTAAAAGATGTTCCTCACTGCGAAATAACCAAACCGGGCAAAGGGCAGTACCCGGTGTTTTTTGTAACTGAACCGTCGGACTTAAAAATGGATATAGTAAAGTGTCCGCAGTATAGTTTTGAACTCGTAGGTAATAAATAAGCAGTGCGCCTAATATAGTTTGTTATATAGGAAAGCATATCACTCACGGTAACTGTTTTATTTTGTCATCTCGACGAATGAAGTGAGGAGAGATCTTTCCTCTAAGGTTAAAAATAAAACAAAGCAACAACAAGATACCTCGCTGTGCTTCGGTATGACAATATGGTTTTATAAAACAGCATAAGTGTTAAAACAAAAATCCTCGTTTTGTGAATAAATAACAGGAGATTATATGGAATTAAGAGCTTTAATAAACATTTTTGTACCGATAATTACCGCGCTTGTATTTTTTTATATGGCAATGGAAATAAAACGAGTTAGCAAAGTGCGTGCGTTAATTTTTGGTGAAATTGGTTATAAAAAGGTCTTTACCGCGTTTTTAATGTTTGCCATATATTTTGCCACACGGCCTTTGCAAAATCTAATCGGCCCTCACCCATGGCCAATGATTATAAACTCGTCAAGACAGTTTTTTTTAATGGCGGTAATAGCACCGGCAATTTTTGTAAGTATATTACACTGGATCCCAAGTGAAAAAGGAACATCAAAAGCGCTTGAGTACGCCTCTTTTGCATTTGGCTTTTTTTCAGCATTAATTTTTATTTTAATAAACAATGTTGCAATTACTGGTTCAAAAGAACTTGGGGATTTTTTTGGTATGAAGGTTTACGACGCAGTTTGGTTTAGTGGTTCTCAAATGAGAGTTGAACTAATGATTGCGCACCTTATAACACAGCTTATTTCACCGGTTGGTTTTTTTGTGCTCTCTGCCTCTTATGTGCGCCACAGAAGGCATAATTACATACTTAGCGAGGTTTATAACCTTATGCCTCTTAAGTGGAAATATCTTGAAACTGGACTGATTGTGTTTATTGGTGCGTGGGTATTAGCCGGCATTGCGGCTATTTTTGGCGGGTATTATACTTATCTTTGGCTTATATATTTTGGCGGTTCAATAATTGCTGGAATAATAGAGCTTCGTGGCGTTCAACTTCCTCCACGCGAGGCCCCTGCCGATATGAAAAACCTGTCAGCCCGAGGCTGATAATTTCTTTGCAACCTTCGCCGCTTCAACAGCGTCTTTCGCAAACCCATCAGCTCCAATTTCAATCGCAAATTTTTTCGTTACGGGTGCGCCGCCAATCATAATTTTAAAAGCGAGCCCCAAAGAATTCCTTTCCCTAATAATCTTTTCCATTTCAAGCATTGTGGTAGTCATAAGTGAAGAAAGCCCGACAACTGCGGGTTTTTCTTTCTTTGCGGCAGAAATTATATTCTCACAAGAAATATTTTTACCTAAATCAATCACTTGCCAGCCGTGGCTTTCAAGCACTGCGCCGACTATGTTTTTACCAATGTCGTGCACATCTCCATAAACTGTGGCAAGTATTATTTTGCCAAAACCAAAGCCCTTCTCTTTTTTTAACAAAGGTTTAATGTAACCAAAAGCCATCTGCGCCGCTTCTGCCGACATTATAACCTGCGGCAGAAAAAACTCTTTTGTTTCAAATTTGTCGCCTACCTCATTAAGTGCCTTTAAAACTATCTCGTTTGCTACCTCAAGCGGGGAAAGCCCAGAATCTATCGCGGTTTTTGCAAGTGCCGCAGCCGTTTCTTTACTGCCATCTATAATAGCACCATAAAGTGCGGCATCCGGCGAAAGTTTTATGTTTTCTTGCACAGGGGCTCTTTTAAAACTTCCGTGTTTTGCTATATATTTTTTTGCTCCATGGTCTAAACCAAGCAGTAGCGCTTTTGCCTCATCATCAAAAACACTCCAATTTTCGTGAGGGTTAAGTATTGCCATAGTAAGCCCGGCTTCTTTGGCAAGGGATAGGCAAGTTGAGTTTATCGCCTGCCTGTTTGGCAGGCCAAAAGAGACATTTGAAAGGCCAAGCACAGTTTTATTTTCCGGGTGCGTTTTTTTAAAATCCATAATTGTCGCAAGTGTTTGGTTTACTTGTTCAGGCGCCGCACTTGCCGATAACATAAGAAAGTCAAAAACAATTTCAGAGGTTTTAAAACCAGCTTTATTTGCTTGTGCGATAATACTATCTGCAATTGAGAGGCGCTCGGCTTTATCGCACGGAAGGCCTTTTTCGTTTGAAGCAAGAGCTATTATTGCCGCGCCGTACCTTTTTGCAAGAGTAAAAATTTTATTCGCTTTTTCGGTTTCACCGTTAATTGAATTTATAAGTGGTTTGCCTGCACACATTTTAAGCCCGGCCTCAAGAGCGTCAACAGAGCTTGAGTCGAGGCAAAGCGGTGCCTGCACCGTTTCTTGAATTTCGCGCACAGCTTTTCCCATAAGAACTTTTTCATCGGCGCCAGGTATACCCATGTTAATGTCTAAGAGTTGCGCACCTGCACTTTCCTGGTTGCGTGCCTCTTTTCTTAGGGTTGTAAAATTTCCGGCAGAAAGTTCTTCTTGAAATTGTTTGCGGTTGGTTGGGTTTATTCGTTCGCCAATTACCGCAAAAGAGTTTTCTTTAAGGTTTATAGCTTTTGTGCGCGAGGCAAGAAAAAAGTTTTCAGGAACGCTTTTTACAACTGGCTTTTTGCCTTTAAGCGCGAGAGATAGTGCGTTTATAAATTCCGGTGTTGTGCCGCAACAGCCGCCAAGCATAGCTGCACCATTTGCGTAAGCGCTTACGCAGGCACTAACAAATTCGTCGGCGGTTCCGGGGAAAACTGTTTGGCGGTTAATAAGTTTTGGCATCCCGGCGTTTGGCTTAAAAGAAAGGGGGAGTTTTGTAATTGAGAGAATCTTCTGCGCTAATACAGCCATCTGCGCAGGACCAACCGAGCAGTTCATACCAATAGCGTCTGCACCCATAGCTTCCATTAATGTCACAAAAACAGTTGTGTCTGTACCTGTAACGGTCGTGCCTTCCGCGGTAAATGTCATTTGCACAATAACGGGGCCATTAAAGTTGTCTTTTGCTGCAAGCAATGCGGCTTTAAGCTCTCTGGTTTCCGTCATTGTCTCAATAATAATCGCATCTGGTGCGGCTTTTGCAAGAGCTTTTGCCTGCTTGGCAAATATGGCGTATGTTTGGTCAAATGTCAGCGGCCCAAGGGGTTCAAGGTAAGAACCAACAGGGCCCATATCGGCAAAAACGAGAGCATTAAACTTTTCTGCCTCTTTTCGTGCAATTTGCACACCGGCAATGTTTATTTCTTCAATCTTGTTTTGTAAATTATAATCGGAAAGTTTTTTTTCATTTGCGCCAAATGTGTTTGTAATAACCGCATTTGAGCCGGCTTCAAGGTAACTACGGTGCAGCTCAGCAATGCGTTCCGGGAATTTAATGTTTAGCTCTTCGGGCGCAAGGGCATTGCTTAAGTATCCAAGCTTTTGCAATTGTGTTCCCATAGCACCGTCTAAAATTAACACTTGTTTTCTTAATAGGTTTTTAAATTGTTCTTTGTTCATTTCTCATCCTATTTGTCATCTCGAGGAGCGAAGCGACGAGAGATCTCTTCCGCTTGTCTTTTATAAATTCCTAAAATTGCAGAAACAGATTTTTCAGGCAGCATCTGAAACGACGGCGTAAGTTTTATTCCTATTGCTTGTGCCCCTATCCAAGTCAAGAAATCTTTTTGTGCGTTAAGCGGCCAATTTCCATAACCGGGGGAAAAACGCATAGTTGTTAGGCTACCAACGAGTTCAGCTTCAGTTTTTATCTGTTGGTTTGTAATTTCCGCAAGCTCTTCTGCCGCAACCGAGCCGATGGCATCAAGCATAAGCGCGCGGCTTGTCTCTTTTTCGTTTATGTATTCGTTGCGTTTTTCTTCAAGCGCCGGCCCGATGGTTACGGCAAAACCATAAGCCAAGTGGCAGTTTGCAAGAAGGTTGGCAATATCTTTGCTTTTAATTTCAAAGCTTGGCTCAATCAATATGGTATCATCGGTGATAATTTTAAAAGCAGAAAACGCAATTGCCTGCTTAGGCACAATTATTTTTTTTGCAATAGAAATTTCTTGTTCAAGTGCCACAGTGGTTTTTTGGTCAATTACGGTTTTTCCGTTTGCAAAGCCAAGGCGCGCAAGCACTTTATTGTAAGGAATTTTAAGGTTATTGATAGTTTGCACCTGCTAAATATACAAAATCAACCGCCACCGCGCAACAAAACGAGTTAAAAAATAGTTTAAGTTGCTCTTTGCACACTTAAAGTTAATTTTGTAAAATCGCTCATAAGAACTATCAATAATAAATTCAATATCGGAGAAAAGAAATGAAAAAACTTGTACTTATCAGGCACGGCGAAAGCACCTGGAACAAAGAAAATAAATTTACCGGTTGGACAGATGTTGACCTTTCCGAGAAGGGTACAGAAGAGGCAAAAACCGCAGGTTTGCTTATGAAAAAAGAAGGGCTTATTTTTGATATGGCCTACACCTCAGTTTTAAAGCGGGCAATCCGCACACTTTGGTATAGCATGGATACAATGGATCTTATGTGGATACCTGTAGTTCGCTCTTGGCGTTTAAACGAAAGGCACTACGGTGCGTTGCAGGGCTTAAACAAAGCAGAAACTGCCGCAAAGTTTGGCGACGACCAAGTAAAAATATGGAGAAGAAGTTACGACATCCCGCCTCCTGCTCTTGAAATAAATGACCCTCGCCACCCGGGTAAAGACCCTCGGTATGCTTCACTTAGCAAAAATGAACTTCCATTAACAGAATGCCTCAAAGATACTGTTGCGAGAATTGTGCCTTTATGGGAAAACGAAATTGCCCCGGCAATAAAATCGGGCAAACGGCTTTTAATAGCTGCGCACGGGAACAGTTTGCGTGCTATTGTAAAATATTTGGACAATGTTTCAGATAAAGACATTCTTGAGCTAAATATCCCAACTGCAATACCGCTTGTTTATGAACTTGACGATAATTTAAAACCAATTAAACATTACTATCTTGGAGATCCTGAAGCGATTAAAAAAGCAATGAACTCTGTTGCAAATCAAGGCAAATCAAAGTAAAAAAGGGAGCCCCATATGCAAAAATTATTTTCCACAACTCTTTTGGTGTTGTTATTTGCAAGCTTGGTCGCGTATGCCAAGGTGCCGCAAAACAACGAAACGCTTTATCAATACTCCACAATTGCGGCGTTGCAAGCCGGAATTTACGATGGAGAAATAACTGTAGGCGATTTAAATTCAAAAGGTAACTTTGGTATCGGCACTTTTAATGCCCTAAACGGTGAAATGATAATATTAGAGGGTACCTGTTACCAAATAAAAGATGACGGGCTTGTTTATGTGATGGACAGAACAAAATATGTTCCATTTGCAATGATAACGGTGTTTAACGCCGATAAAGTTTTAGTTGCAAAAGGTGAGCAAAGCAGAAAGCAACTTGAAGAGCTTATTAACAGTAAAATTACATCTAAAAATATAGTTTGCGCTATAAAAGTGCACGGATTGTTTAAAACAATAAAAACAAGAAGTGTGGCAAAACAGAGTAAACCATATAAGGGCCTTAATGAGGTTTTAAAAACGCAATCGGAGTTTGAATATTTAAATGAATCCGGGACATTGGTTGGCTTTAGAATGCCAAAAGCATTTGATGGGGTAAATGTAGCCGGCTACCACTTTCATTTTATAGCTGATTCAAGGAAAACCGGCGGCCATGCATTGGACTTTGTTGCTAACAACGTGGATGTAGAAGTGGACGAAACACCCGACTATTATTTACAACTTATGCAAAGCGATGATTTTTTAAAAGCACAACTTGATTCACAGGGACCTGAGTCGCAAACTGGCCCTGCCGTGGAACCCGAGCAACAACTAACGCAGCCATGACAATAAAAAAATTCGCCTACACACAACAGCTAGGGTGGTCGGTTTCGCGCTTTGATAAATTTACTGCCTGCAAACGACAGTACTACTACGATTATTACGGTTCTTTTGATAATGAGTTTGGTAAAGAAAAAATTGACCATTTAAAAAAGCTTACCTCTCTTGCGCTTGAAGCAGGCAACATTACGCACGATGTAATTAAAGCATTGCTTGAGCGGTTATTAAAAAGCGAAAAACCCATAAACAGGGCAAGGTTTATTAAATATGCCCGCAAATGCGCAAACGACTACTGCGCAAAAAAAATATTTTCGGAAGTTTATTACCATACAAAACCTTCAGTATTGCCGCAAGATGTGCTTGTAATAGTTGAACCAGCGTTGATGAACGCGCTAAATAGCCCTCGTTTTGAGTGGATTAGTAAAAATGCAATCGCGAATAAGGATGGCTGGGTAATAGAGCCTGCTGGATATGGCGAAACAAGAATAAATGGCATAAAGGCATATTGTAAGGTAGATTTTCTTTTTCCAATACAAGATAAATATTACATACTTGACTGGAAAACCGGCAAAAAAGATGAAATAAAACACAAAAAACAAATGCTCGGTTACACCACATGGGCATCGTACCATTTTGATACCACCGCAGATAAAATACTCCCGTTTGTTGCTTACTTAATTCCAAATTACCAAGAACTCAGTTTTACATTCACGCAAAATGACATTTCAGATTTTGCGCAAAGGGTAGAAAAAGAAATAAAGCAACTGCACTCGTACTGCTTAGACCCCGCCTCAAACATACCTCTTGAAAAAAAAGAGTTCACGCAAACAGAAAACTTAAAAATATGCGGCTATTGCAATTACCGAGAGCTTTGCCGCAGATAACGCCAAAACAACCTACAAACAAAAATGAACCTCAAAAAAAACTCAATACTTTTCCAAAAGCGTGTTTTTGGCTCAAGCGCGCTAAAGCAATATGTATTTTCATATCCGCTTGAAGTAATAGCTTGCCACAAAGCCAATGATATAGAAATCTGCTTATTAAAAATTGAAGAAAAAATAAAAGCCGGTTTTTGGGTGGCAGGTTTCATAAGTTATGAGGCAGGAGTATTTCTTAACGGCATAGTGCCATCAAAAATAAATACTTCAAAAATGCCGCTGCTTTGGTTTGGTGTGTATAAAAAGGTTTCAACAAAGTTGTCAACTGACAAAATAAAAAGCGAAAATGATAACAGTAAGAATATTGGTGTAAATAAAATAAGCTTTGACACAACGCGTGAGCAATACATAAAAAAAATAGGCCAAATTAAAAAGTTAATTGCGCTTGGCAAAACTTACCAGGTTAACTTTACTTTTATGTGCCGGTTTGAATACTCCGCGGAACCGCTTGAACTTTATAACAACCTTGCGCGAAGGCAGAGCGTTGACTACGGTGCGCTCATACATACTTCAGATTTTTCTATACTTTCCCTATCTCCCGAGCTTTTCTTTGAAAAAAACAGAAATAAAATTACCATGCGCCCTATGAAAGGCACCGCAGAGCGCGGTATAAACAGCGCAAGCGATATGCTTGCCGCAAGCGTTTTAGAAAAATGCCCAAAAAATAGGGCAGAAAACATAATGATTGTAGATATGGTTAGAAATGACCTTACAAAAATTTGTCGCAGGCAAAGCGTAAAAACAACAGAACTTTTTAAGGTGGAAAAGTACGAAACGCTTTTTCAAATGACTTCAAGCGTTGAAGGTTACCTTAAAGAAAAGTGTAACCTTGTAGAAATTTTTGGAGCCCTTTTCCCTTCAGGTTCCGTTACGGGCGCGCCAAAGCTTGCCACAATTCAGGTAATAGATAAACTTGAAAAAACACCACGAGGTGTTTACACAGGCGCTATTGGCTACTTCGCGCCAAATGGCAAAGCCGAGTTTAATGTTGCAATTAGAACGCTAGTGTTAGATAAAAAAAACAAAACAGGAGTTATGGGTATTGGAAGCGGTATAACATACAGCTCAAATGCCTCTTTGGAGTATGAGGAGTGTTTGCTTAAATCAAAATTTTTGACGCAAAATCAGCTAAAGTTTCAGCTTATTGAAACCATACTGCTCTATAACGATAAATATTTATGGCTTTTAGAGCATTTAAGCCGAATGGCGGGTTCTGCCCGGTATTTTGGTTTTGTGTTTAATTTGCAAAAAACAAAAGCTGAGCTTGAAAAAGTGCGTGCTAAAAACAAAACAGGCAGGTTTAAGGTTCGCCTTGAGCTTTTTAAAAACGGTGAATTTTGTATTAACGCAGACGGTATAAAACCACAAACTTCACAGTTAGAGAAAGCAGCGCTTTCTAAAATAAAAGTTATTTCAACAGATGTATTTCTTTATCATAAAACAACTCAACGCAAAATTTACAACCTTGAGCATGAGCGCGCGCGAAAAAAAGGTTTTTTTGATGTTATTTTTGAAAACGAAAAAGGGCAAATAACCGAAGGTGCCATTACAAATGTTGTAATTCAAAAAGGTAACAAGTATTTTACACCGCCAATATCTTGTGGTCTGCTAGGTGGAATTTATAGGCAGAGTTTACTTGGTGAAAAAATAATACCTAAAAAATATTTTTTACAAAATAGTGGCGTAATTTCGGGCAGGGTTTTTGAAAAAATTATTACAAAAGATGAGTTGCTTAGCGCGGATAAAGTTTTTTTGGTTAATTCGCTGCGAGGGGCAATTGAGGTTGAGGTTTTGTTTAGGTAGGGTTCTGTAACTTTACCATTTTTGTTTGTAAAAATGGCGGAAGGAGAGGGATTTGAACCCCCGGTAGAGTATAACCCTACACTGGTTTTCAAGACCAGCGCCATCAACCGCTCGGCCATCCTTCCTCATTGCATTGGCTGTCAATTATAGCAATTTTCTTGTTTTTTTGTCAGTGGTAAGTGTGCAATTTTATAACTTTGTTTACTTCTTGCCAAAAGTAGAAATTATTATTTTGCAATATAGTTTTTGGTGAAGCTTAAAGGATTACTCTCCAATAATTTTTATAAGCACTCTTTTGTTGCGTTTGCCGTCAAACTCTCCATAAAATATCTGTTCCCATGGGCCAAAATCCAGCATACCTTTGGTAATTGCTACAACAACCTCTCTACCCATCACTTGCCGTTTAAGGTGCGCATGGGCATTATCTTCGCCTGTCAGGTTGTGTGAATATTTTGATAAGGGGCCTTGCGGTGCAAGCTCCTCAAGCCAATTTTTAAAATCTTTGTGCAGTCCGCGTTCATTATCATTTATAAAAACGCTTGAGGTTATGTGCATAGAGTTTACAAGGCACAAGCCCTCTTTAATGCCGCTTTGCTCAATGGCATTTTCAACTTCAGGAGTTATGTTTAAAAATTCCATTTGCTCACTCGTTTTTATCCAAACTTCTTTTCTATAGCTTTTCATCAAACCCTCCGTTTTTTTGTTTGAGAGTCATAAGGAAGTAAAGTCGCCAAAGCGCGCTTGCAATAAGTAAAGCAAGGGCGCATGCGGATGATATAAATTTTCTAATTATTTATTTTTCCAAAGCGGCAGGCCGGTTACTTCATCTTTTGAGCGTTTAAGTTCAACATTTATAATTTCTTCAATGTAGTATTCTGTTGCAAAAACTTTTGTGCCTGGCATAAGATGTCCGCCAAATGCTTGAGCGTTATAATCGGCAAGAACAATGTGCAGGTGGGCAAATATCTCATTTTTATCGTTTAGCGATATGTTTCCGGTGCAAGACGCAATTTCAAGTTTTTTATCAATTTCAACGCAGCCGGTATATTTTTTTTCGCTTTGGCTATAATATCCCAGCTTGGCATTTTGCACGGCCCCAATTGCGTTAATGGTTCCGGCTTTAACTTCATTGCTGCGGCAAAGCTCAGTTAGTTTTTCAAGCAAGTCGTCACCAAATTCAAGCCGGCCTATAAACACTCTGCCATAGCGGCCTTCGTTGCACTTAGACATAAAAATCCTCAAGTTTTGCTTGCGGGTGGTGGTATCTTTTTCTTTTGGCGGTATTTTTACCTTGCTGAATTGATTTTGTTGGGCACCATTGCAAACACGCCATACACGCCTGGCAATTGCCTTGCCATGTTGGTTTGCCGTCAACAAGTATAATGTTCTTTACAGGACATACTTTTGCGCAGATACCGCATTTTGTACAGTTTTGGTCAACCCAAAACTTACTGTCCGATTTGGCAAAAGCTTTAATGCCGCCTTTATATATTATCCCGGAAAAAAGCCAATTTGTGAGAGCAGAACCTTTTTGAATAAAACCTTTCTTACCAGATTTTATATAAGTTGCAATTTTTTCTATTTTCTTATCGGCCTCTGCAAACATTTTTTCCTGCTTACTTTGTGATATTGCGCCATATAATGGTATGTAGTTACCTGGCATAGCAATGCCAAAACCGCAAGCAAGCTTTAAACCTATTTTTTTAAGCATCTTGTCAAAAATACTAAGCGTTGCGCAAGGCATGCCACCATACGTAACAACGGCAAAAATGTATTTACCTTCGCCATTTTTTAACTTTGATGCAAACTTTGCCACTATATTCGGAGGGCCCCATGCGTAAACAGGAAACACAATGCCAACTTTATCGTATCCATCAAGGTTGATTTGATTGTTTAAAACGGCATTTTTTATAGCAATAAGCTCAGCACCGCCAAGCGAAGAGGCAAGTTTCTTGGCTACGCTAAGCGAATTTCCAGTAGAAGAAAAGTAAAAAATAGCACAACTCATGCAGTTACTCCGTATTAAACCTAAAAGAGTTTAGAGATAAAAGTATAAGTAAAAATACCTTCATTGTCAATAATCAATCAATAATATATAATTGCGTTCAGCAATAATATCAAGGAGTGTTTTATGCTTATTTCAAGTATTTTTTTGCTTTTAGGACTTTTACTAATTTTAATGGCAGCAGAACTTTTCACAAATGGTGTTGAAGCACTTGGCGAAAAGTTTGCATTAAAACAGGCGGTGGTTGGCAGCATACTTGCCGCTGTGGGCACCGCAATGCCAGAAACTATATTGCCTGTAGTCGCACTTATATTTTTTGGTTCAAAGGCTGGCAGTGCCGGTTCAGAAATAGGCATAGGCGCCATATTGGGCGCTCCATTTATGCTTGCTACAATTGCTTTCGCGGTTGTTGGTGTTGCAATAATTATAGGGGTTTTGCGCAAAAGGCGTAAATTTGAGTTTAATGTTGAGGTACACTCTGCATCAAGGGATCTTTCATTTTTTATACCAATGTACAGTGCTGGAGTATTTGTTCCTTTAATTTTCGGAGCCGCAATAAAGCCCATCTTGGCTGGGCTTTTGGTTTTAGGTTACGGATACTACCTTTATTGTACCATTAAAGGTGAAGGCGCGCAGGTAGAACATTGCGAAGAAATATACTTTTCAAAATTTTTGTCAAAATTTAGCGCAAACAAACAACCGTGTTGCAGTTTGTCTCTTGTACTCTCTCAGATAGCATTTGCCTTGGCATTTTTGGTTTTTGGTGCGCACATATTTGTTGGAAAGCTTGAACAAGTGTCAATATATTTTGGCATGAGTCCACTGCTTTTTGCGCTTATTCTTGCGCCAATAGCAACCGAACTGCCCGAGAAGTTTAACAGTTTCACATGGACGCTTAAAGGCAAGGACCCTCTTGCCTTTGGCAACATTACTGGCGCAATGGTTTTTCAATCAACATTTCCTGTTTCGGTAGGGCTTTTGTTTACGCCGTGGCACATAAGCGGCCTTGCGCTTTTGTCTGCAATAATAGCAATAGCGTCCGGAGTTCTTGTGTATATTACTTTACGAAGTACCAAAAAAATATCGCCATTCGTGCTTTTATTTGGCGGTGTTTTCTATTTAATTTACATAGTCACATTACTTTTAAATCACAACTAAAATGACACTATTTGAGAAATATTTTGGAGTGTTGCCAAGTGCGATTAATAAAAATTGTATCATTTGCCCATCGCCTGATGCCGGCCTTTTTACCGATAATGCCTCCAGCGCCAAAGTGCAAAAAGGCAAATTTGCCAAAAGTATAGATTGCGGTTTTGCCACTGTAATTTCAACAAAATATAATCTGCTCGTTGGCGATATTGTTTTGCTTTTAGGGCAAACAAAGTGCAAAAACATTTTTCTTTTTGGCAGTTGCGCGAGTGCCAAAGGGCAAGAAGTTGGTACAATTCAAATAGTAGAGCGTGCATACAGCGCTGATAGTTTTTTACAAATGCTTAATGGCGAGCCTGCAGAGAAAAGTTTTTTTGCAGACCGAGTGATGACTGAAAAGCTGAAAAATGAAATGATATTTGCTAAAACTGCAACTTGCATAAGCGTTTTATCGCTCGTGCTTGAAAAGGAGTATGTAGAGGGCATAAAAAAAAGCGAAATATCTTGTGTAGATATGGAAGCATCAATAGTTTTTTCTGCGGCGCAAAAAGTAGGCATTAGTGCCACTGCGTTATTTTATGTTGCCGATCCAATTGAAGCACAACTTATGTACGAGTTATCGCAAAGCGAAAAAGAAAAATTATCAAACTCCTGCAAAAAACTCTCCAACGCCTTAGTTTCATTTATAAAAAATGCTTAACCCTAACCATATTGCTGAGCTTGTAAGCAAAAAATTCCAAAAATTCGGTATAAATAAAAACCGTGAAGTGTCCCGTCTGGTTTATGAAATAGCAAAACGAGATGGTATTTTGCCAAGCCAAGTGCTTTTGCAGATTCGTGCGCAAAAGTTTGAAGGTGTAAAAAGTGAGCTTTTAAAATTAAGGTATCCGCAACACTACGGTGTGGTTAAAACAAAGCAGTTTTATCTGCCAAAGCTTGATATTTCAGAGAGTGCAGAGGTAAAAATTTGCCCCAGTGTTCCAGTGCCAGAAAAAATATATTACGAAAAGGGCCTGCAAGAAAGCATACAATTAGCAAATGCCCGCCATGCTTACCCCAATGCAACCATAGAAGAAATAAACTCTCTTAAAGAGTTTGCAAAAAACTGCAATCACTCGTTTGAAAAATACAATCAAAGAGCAAAAAGTTTATTCCTTGTAACTGAAAAGTACGATTTTTTTAAGCCCTGCCCCTGCACGAAAGACGCGCTTTGTTGTGGGTATGAAATTTTAAATATCGGCTTTGGCTGTGCGTTTGAATGTTCGTATTGTTTTTTACAGGAGTACCAAAACTTCCCGGGCATAATTTTGCCGCTAAACCTGCAAGACCACCTGCCAGAAATTTCCAAAACCGCATTCATAGGTGGTATTTTTGGCAAAAGAAGGGTGGGCAGCGGCCAGTTTACCGACTCGCTTATTTTTGACCACATAAGCGGTTTTTCAAAAGTTATAACAGAGTTTTTTTACAAAACACCAGGCATTTACTTTGAATTTAAAACAAAAAGTGCGAACATCGTTAATCTTTTAGAGTGTAGGCCGTCTAAAAATGTTGTAGTTTCCTGGTCGCTTAACCCACAAAAACTTATAGATGAAAATGAGTTTTATACGGCATCGTTACAACAGCGGCTTGAAGCGGCAAAAGCGTGCGCAAAAGCCGGCTACAGCATTGGGTTTCACTTTGACCCGGTAATTAAATACCCGAATTGGCAAACCGAATACAAAGAAGTAATAGAGCAGATAGTCGCAACAGTGCCGGTAGAAAGCGTGATTTGGTTAAGCGTGGGTACATTGCGTATGACGCCGCAATTAAAAAAAGCAATAGAAAACAGGTTTCCGCAAAATAAAATTTTAAATGAAGAGCTTTTGCTGGGCTATGACGGCAAACTGCGGTACAGTCAAAGTGTTAGAGAAGATATTTATAAAAATTTTGGCAGTTGGTGCGCTTGGTACCTGCCAAAAACTTATACATATTTATGCATGGAAGAAAAAAGCGTTTGGGATAAAACAGGATATAATTATAAGTTATAAAAATTATTTTGTAAGCAGAAGTGTTTTGTAGTTTTGGCAGGTATATTTAGGTTAAATCAATGCTCAACTTTCATTGCGCGCGCCTGAAGCAGGTTTTGCGCAAGTTCAACCATCTCATCGCTGGTGTTTTCCAAGAGGGCATCGCCAATTTTTTCTATCCTGTGCAAGTTAATACTTAAGTTTCTGTATCCAAGGCCAAATAAAACCTTAACCATTTTTGGGTCGCTTGCAACCTCGCCGCAAACAGTTATTTCTTTACTGATCGGCCCTGCCTGTTTAATAATGGCATCAAGCACGCGTATAATTGCCGGCTGTAGCGGGTTTAACAGATCGCCAAGGTGGGCATTTGCCCTATCTACGCCCATTATATACTGAATTAAATCGTTTGTACCAATACTTAAAAAATCGGCCTCTTGCGCAAGATATTGCGCAAGGTAAACAGCGGAGGGCACCTCAACCATACAGCCAATTTTTAGGTTTTCTCCAGCAATTGCATTTCGTGTATTAAGCTGGTTAAGCTTTCTTAAAATAAGTTTTTTTGTGTTTAAAAACTCAGTTACTGTAGACACCATAGGCACAAGAATATTCATAGGCCGCGCGCCTTTCGCCAAAAGCAACGCTTCAATTTGGTTAGAAATAATGTTTGGGTAAAGCTGGTAAATTCTTGAACCACGCAAACCAAGTCCCGGGTTTTCTTGTGTGGGCAGCGATATAAAATCAATAAACTTATCTCCGCCAATATCTAATAGGCGAAAAGTAACAGTGCCCTCCACCTCATCCATAACTTTTTTATATATCTCCACTTGTTCCGGTACACTTGGCTCGATTTTTCTTCCCAAAAACAAAAACTCTGTTCTAAAAAGCCCAACCGACCTTATGCTATGTTCTTTTGCGTGTTTTACATCGGCAATCGAGCCGGCATTGGCAAATAAGTTCACCTTAACATTATCTTTTGTAAGTAGGTAGCCGCTGTTGTATTTTTCTTTTTGTTTTTTGCCAAGTGTTTTGCTAAAGCGCTCCAAAGTTGCATCCGATGGGTTTATGTAAAGCTCGCCTTTTTCCGCGTCAATTAAAACAGTTTTGCCGCAGCCAAGGTAATCCAAAACATTTGGTACATTTATAAGGCAGGCAATACCCATAGATTTTGCAAGAATTGCACCGTGTGAAGTTTGCGAACCCTCTTGGGCAATAATGCCTGAGACATTTTTATTGTAAAGCCCGGCAATTAACGAAGGGGAAAGCAGCTTAGCTGCAATAATTGAGGACTTTGCGTGGCAGTTAGAGCACATAAACTGCTCATGTTTCATACCCATATTTCTAATTATTTTTTTACCAATTTCGCGAATATCCTGTGCGCGTTCTTTTATGTAATCGTTGGCAATACTTTGAAATCTTTGTTCGTAGTTATAAAGTGTTTTTTGTACGGCAAACTCGGCGTTAATAAGTTCATGCTCAATGTAGCCGCTTATTTTTTCAAGAAAAGACGGGTCTTCAACCATAAGAATATGCGCGTTAAAAACCTCGGCTTCAGCTTTGCTAATAAATTTAGAAACCCGCTCGTACGATTCCTTTAGCTCGCGTTTGGTTTCTTCCATAGCACTTTTCAGCCGTGCTTTTTCTTTAATAATGGCTAATTGCGAAATTTTATACTTAGGCGATGCTTCAATAAGGTCTTCCTGAAAAAGGCAAACCTTGCCGTAAGCAATACCATCGTTTAAAACATCGCCTTTAAGAATTACTTCTTCCATAGTGGCTGTATTATATACTTTTTGAGTGCGCTTTAACAGGTGCAAGCCGATAAAGTTTGCAAGTTGCGATATGTAACTTATTTATCTTATCTGTGTTATAAAAGGTGCGAGTTGCTTTGATGTTGTGCTTAAGGCATTATCGGCGAGTTAATTTGACTTATCTGTCAAAATGCCATAAAATCAACAAAATTGTAACAACGAAAATAAAAATTTGCGCCCATAGCTCAACTGGATAGAGCGTCTGACTACGAATCAGAAGGCTAGAGGTTCAAATCCTCTTGGGCGCGGTTTTCTTCTCTGAGGGAAAGTGACAAACAAACTTCCCGCCGCGCCAAAAAATCACGAATATTTTATGCATATTGCCCTTGATCAGGCAAAAAAGGCCTTTACACAGGGTGAAGTGCCAATTGGCGCAGTTGTTGTGCTAAATGGCAAGGTAATTGCAAAAGGCAAAAACAGCCCAATTACAAAACACGACCCAACTGCTCATGCCGAAATAATTGCTTTAAAAAAAGCTGGAGCAAAGCTAAAAAATTACCGGTTAAATGATGCGGTTTTGTATGCAACCATTGAGCCGTGCCCAATGTGTGCTGGTGCCTGTGTGTGGGCAAGGGTTTCGCAAATAGTTTATGGTGCATCTGATGTTAAAGCGGGTGCTTGCGGCACACTAATGAATGTTGCGGCAAATAAAAAGCTAAATCATCGCATAAAAGTTACAGGCGGAGTTTTAGCAAAAGAGTGTGCGCAACTAATGCAAGATTTTTTTAAGTCAAAAAGAAAATAACTATAAAAATAGTTTGCGAAAATTTCAATATAATAGTTTTTAAAATAGAATTTGGGGGCGATCAGGCATCGACGTGGGTGGATACGCACAGGTGGCAGGTCCGAGTTGGTCGGAGGCTCGGTAATAATTCGACCAAAACATAAATGCTAATTACAACATGGCATTAGCTGCTTAACGCGGCTACGTTTTACCTCTAACTCCTGCTAAGGGGATAAAACGACAAGAGCAGGATTGCCCGTTAGGTGTTGTCGCGTGCCGCGCGGGCGAGAAAACAACGGGGCTGGCTTATGTGCGTTTCCGCCGGCAGATAGCGCATAGGCGAGACAAAACGCTGGCTAAACCTGTAGGAACCTGACTGACACACTTGCGGACGCCGGTTCAATTCCGGCCGCCTCCACCAAATTTGGAATTGTTTTAGTTTTGCATTTTGACTTTAAGCACTACTAAATGGGATACTAAAACAAATAGAATTTACAAAATATTGATGTTTTGGGGAATTAATTAATCATGCATACAAGTCTTTTTAACAGAAACAATAAAGATACTAACGAAAATACTAGTCACTATCTGATGAATTCAAAGAAAGTTCTGAAAGAAAAAGAATGTCTCAGAGATAAATTTCTAGACAAAATAATATGCGGTGATACTGTTAAGATTATGAAGCAGATGCCAGATGAATCGGTTGATTTAATAATTACATCTCCACCATATAATCTTAAAAATTCAACAGGCAACGGTATGAAATGTGGTCGCGGTGGAAAATGGGCGAATGCCGCATTGCAAAATGGCTACACACACCATGCCGACTGCATGCCTCACGAAGAATATGTAAAATGGCAGAAAGATTGTTTGAATGAGATGATGAGATTAATATCGGAAACGGGAGCAATCTTTTATAATCACAAATGGCGCGTGCAGGGTGGTTTATTACAAGACCGCCATGATATTGTTAGTGGTTTCCCTGTGCGTCAAATTATTATTTGGAAACGAAAGGGTGGTCTAAATTTTAATGCAGGTTATTTTCTGCCAACATATGAAGTGATTTATTTAATTGCAAAACCAAAATTTAAGCTTGTACAAAAAGCGAATGCCTATGGTGATGTTTGGGAATTTACGCAAGAAATGAACAATGACCATCCAGCTGCATTCCCTGTAAATTTGATAGACAGAATTGTTTCATCCACTGATGCAAAGGTTATACTTGACCCATTTATGGGTTCAGGCACAACAGCAATATCGGCAATAAATTTTAAACGAAACTATATTGGTATTGATATTTCACCTGAATATTGCGAAATGGCAATTGAAAGGGTTAAAAAACATCAAGCCCAAACTAAACTTTGGTAATAATATGGCAATAAAGAAACCTAAAACTTATACTAAACAAGAATTGATAACCAGATTGAAAGAAATTTCAGGTATGGGCTGGATTCAAAATGCTCGGAAAGGAAATCATGGAGGTATTGGCAACACTCTAGAGGATCTTCTTGGCATTAAAGAAAACAACTTGCCAATACCTAATGCCGCAGAATGGGAACTTAAAACACAGCGTGTAAATACATCATCTTTAACTACATTATTCCATATTGAGCCATCTCCACGAGCTATACGTTTTGTGCCACAAGTGTTGGCGCCTTTTTATGGGTGGCCTCACGGTGAAGCTGGCAATAAGTACCAGAAAGGGGAAATGAGTTTTAGACAAACAATTCATGGTAATTCGCGAAGCGATAGAGGTTTTAAAGTTGTCATTGATAGAGATGAAAGAAAAGTTTTAATTTCATTTGATTCGAAAAGTGTAGATATGCGTCATAAAGATTGGCTTAGATCTATTAAAAAATGTGTTGGACTTGGTGAGCTTAACCCACAACCCTATTGGGGTTTTGATGATTTGGAGCACAAAGCAGGAACGAAGTTGCTTAATGCTTTTTATGTTCAAGCAGAAGTAAAAATTGAACGAGGCAAAGAATATTATCACTACATAAAAGTAATGATGTTGCAGAAGTTCAGTTTTGATGGGTTTATAAAAGCGTTGGAAGAAGGAAAAGTTCTTGTAGATTTTGATGCTCGTACTGGGCACAACCACGGCACAAAATTCCGCATGAAGCAGGATTGCCTGCCAATGCTTTATGCAAAAGCAACAGAAATTATTTAGCCTTTCAAAAAATGGCTATCATGTTTACATTTCCAACAAAAGAGATTATGCATATTTTTAATATATCGCAGAAAATAGTTATTTCCTTCCTGTAATTTTACATCATAAAACCGACAGCTTATATCATTAATTCTTTTTGTCATCGCCTTAGTTTTATGGTATCATTAACACATAAAAACATAATAATGATCAAAAAACACTTATTTTTATTGATAGTTTTATTTACTTTATTTGCATCTGCGGCGTTTGCCGTTGAAAAAGAGAGCATTATACCTGTTGTTGATGGTGAGTCAAAAGATGCAATTTGGCTTTACAAGTTTTCGGCTGGAGATTATTTTTTGGCGCAAGATGTTGCAAATGTTTACAAAGCAGTGCCAAGCTGGAAGGCCGCAAGTGGCAAGGTTTCGCTTTCTATGAACAACCAGCGGCTTGATATTTTTGTAAAGAGTTCGCGTGCCTCGTTAAATGGCAAACCTTTTGGAATGAAATTGCCGTCAAAGTATGTTTCGGGCAAGTTATATGTGCCTACAAGTTTGCTTAGCGCGGAAAAATTTTCCGATTTTAGCGGTAGTAAATCTGAGTTTAACAAAGAAAACGGTGTACTTACGGTAGAAAAAATAGTAAATGTTTACGCTCCAAGGTTTTACTCTAAATATGATGAAACCGTTCTTACTTTTGCGGTGCTTGAAAACTTAGATTATGCTGTTGAACAAAGCAAAAACCAGCTTGAGTTGCAGTTTTTGCGTGGCAGGGTTTTTGAAGAAACCGTTGGCATTGATGATGGTGTTATAAAAGAAGTTGCGCTAAAAAATACTGGCCGTATGGCAAAGGTGATTGTGCGTTTAGAAGAGGGTGCCGGCAATGTCGAAGTAAATGTGCTTTCAAAGCCATTGCGCGTTGTAGTTAGTGTTGTAAGAACAGATAAGGCAGGCCCGTTGCCAGATTCTTTTAAAGGCGAGTGCGTTATAGAAGGTTCAACGCAAACAATTAATACCGAATTTGTTTCTAGTATGGTGCAAGAGGAAATTGCATCTACCGACACAGCCAATCAAAATACACAAATTATAAAAAGTGCGGCACAAAAACCTGCTTTGGCAAAAGAGCGCAAAGTTTCTGTAAAAAATAGGTTGCAAGCGCCACAGGAAGTGGAAAAATTTAAGTCATTAAAGGCCGCGGTTGTTACGGAGCCGGTTGCAATTGTTGGAAATAGGGAGCCGTCGATTAGGGGTAGAAGAAAGGTGCTTGTGCTTGATGCAGGCCACGGCGGGCACGACCCCGGCGCAGTTGGTAAAAACGGCACTAACGAAAAAGATATAAACTTAAAAATAGTGCAAGAACTTAAAGCATTATTTGAAGAAGATGGTGCTTTTGATGTATATTTAACCCGCGAAGATGACACCTTTATTCCTTTGTATGATAGAGCGTCTTTTGCAAACCATAAAAAAGCTGATTTATTTGTTTCGGTGCATTGCAACGCTTCGTTAGATAGAGATTTGACTGGTTTTGAAATATATTTTCTTTCGGAAAATGCTTCAAGCCCCGAGGCTGCCGCCACTGAAATTTTAGAAAACTCTGTTATTAAGCTTGAAGCTAAATCGTCGCAGGAAAAAAGCCGTTTGGAAAACATTCTTGCATCTATGGTTATAAACGAATTTATAAATGAGGCATCTGAGCTTTGTTGTTTTGTTTCAGGTGAGGTTGTAAAGAGAACAAGTCAAAAAAATCGCGGTGTTATGCAGGCGGGCTTTTATGTTTTGCGCGGCACGCAAATGCCATCGGTGCTTGTTGAAACAGCATTTATTTCTAATCCGGGTGAAGAGGCAAAGCTTAACTCAGAAAATTTTCGGCAAAAGACTGCCGATTCAATTTATGATGCAGTTAAAAAATATTTTGCAAGAAGAGAAAGCATGGGGAAAACATGAACTTGAAACCTATTGGAATTTTTGACTCAGGCGTTGGCGGCCTTACAGTTATGGCCGAGGTGGCAAAACTTTTACCCGGGGAAGACATAATTTATTTTGGCGATACCGCACGCGTGCCTTACGGTTCAAAGTCAAAAGAAGCGGTTAGCCGATTCGCTCAAGAAATATGTAAGTTCCTGTTAAATAATAATGTAAAACTTATAATAGTTGCTTGTAATACTGCCTCGGCCTTTGCTTTGGAGAAACTTCAAAAACTTCCGGTTCCTGTGCTTGGTGTTATTGTGCCTGGCGCGATGGCGGCACTCAAAGGCACAAAAAATTTAAGAGTTGGCGTTATAGGAACGCATGGCACTGTTCAAAGTAGATCTTACATTAAGGCCATAAAAAAACTAAATCCGCGAGTAAATGTTTTTTCAAACGCGTGCCCGCTTTTTGTGCCTCTTGTAGAAGAGGGCTGGCTTACAAAGCCGGTTACTTATGAAATTGCAAAAGAGTACATTGCGCCGCTTAAAGCAAAAAAAATAGATGTACTGGTATTAGGGTGCACCCATTATCCGCTTTTAAAAAAGGTTATAGGTGTGGTTGCCGGTAAAAATGTCAGGTTAATTGATTCTGCAAGTGCCACCGCCCTTTGTGCAAGAGATGTTTTAAAAGAAAAAAATATGCTTAGCTCAAAAAAACGCGGGTCTTACAAGTTTTTTGTAAGCGATGCCCCTGAGAAGTTTAAAAGCGTGGGCGAGAAATTTTTAGGCAGGAAAATTCAGCCGGTTGTAAAAATAAACTTTGACTGATTTTTTGTATGTGAGGGTAAAAATGAAATATGAAATATCTGTAGAAAAGTACTTTTCAGCCGCGCACGCTTTGCGTGAGTATAAAGGCAAGTGTGAAAGGTTGCACGGTCATAACTGGCGAGTTTTGGTTGTGGTGGGCGCCCAGAAACTTAATAGTATTGGAATGGTTATGGATTTTTCAGAACTTAAAAAAATGTTAGAGGGAGCGTTTTCAAATTTAGACCATTCATTTTTAAACGAAACGAAGCCGTTTGATAAAACAAACCCTACAGCAGAAAACATAGCTGAGTATATTTTAAACGGAATAAAAGCCCAATTGCCAGGCGGGGTTTTGGCGCGAAAGGTTTGTGTTTGGGAAAGTGAAGCATCTTGCGCTTGTGTTTATGGTGATTAAAGTGAATAAAAATAAAAAAGCGGTGGTTTTACTTTCCGGCGGGTTAGATTCTTCAACTGTGCTTTATTACGCCATAAAAAAAGGATATGAGTGCAGCTGTCTTTTTTTTGATTATGCGCAAAGGCATAAAAAAGAAGTCAAGTCAGCTAAACAGCTTGCGAAAAGTGCCGGACTAAAATTGCAAATAGTAAATATATCGCTTCCCTGGACAAAAAGCTCACTTATAAACAAAGAGCAAAAAATTCCTGTAAAAAATAATTTTAAAAAACAATCTGGCGCACCCACACAATTTAGGCAATTGCCCTCAACCTATGTGCCCGGCAGAAATACAATTTTTATTTCTTTCGCGCAATCACTTGCCGAAAGTATTGGCGCACAGAAAATATTTATTGGAGCAAACGCTGTAGATTATTCTGGTTACCCCGACTGCAGGCCAAAATATTACAAGGCGCTTAATTGTGTTTTAAAAGAAATCGGTGCCGGCATTAAAATAGAAGTGCCTTTAATAAATTTGAATAAAACCCAAATAATAAAACTTGGGCAAAAACTTGGTGTGCCTTTTGAAAAAACCTGGTCGTGTTATAAAGGCGAAGCAAAACCTTGCGGTGTGTGCGACTCTTGCCGTTTTCGTGCGGCTGGTTTTAGCAATGCCGGTGCAATTGACCCTGTTGGGAACCAATAATGACAGCAAGTTTTGCCAATATTTACGAGATTTTTTGTTCTTTTCAAGGCGAGGGCGTTTATTTAGCCCAGCCGCAAATTTTTGTACGTTTTTCGGGTTGTAATTTGGAGTGTTTTTACTGTGATACGCAAAAAACCAGGCAGGCAAATGCTGGAAAGAAATACTCTGTTACACAAACACTTGAAAAAATAATAGCTCTAAAAAAAAGTAAATTAAATCCGGAAGTGGTTTCTTTTACAGGTGGCGAGCCCATGTTGCATGCAGATTTTATTGCTGTGCTTGCGCCAATGCTAAAAAAATCAGGCCTTAAAATTTACTTAGAAACAAATGGCACAATGCCTCAAGAGTTTGAAAAAATAAAAAAATATATAGATGTTGTGGCAATGGATATTAAACTCCCTTCTGCTTGCGGTAAAGAGTTGTGGCAAGTTCATAAAGCATTTCTTAAAAGTTCAGTCAAAAAAGTATTTGTAAAAATAGTGCTTGAAAATAAAACGACAGTAATGGAGTTTTCAAAAGCGGTGTCGCTTGTTGGCTCTGTATCAAAAAATATTCCGGTGGTTTTACAACCGGCAACATTACCAAAAAATAAAAAAATTAACCTTAAAAAGTTATGGGATTTTTATAACTTGGCAAGCAACAAACTTATAAATGTGCGCATTGTAGAGCAGATGCACAAATATTGGAGTGTTAGGTAATATATTCAAAAACCATAAGAAGCAGTCATAAAAAAGCACCTTTACATTTAATTACATAAAGGTGCTTTTTCTATTTACAATAACAGTTTTTAAATTTATTGGAAATGGATTGGTTTACTTTGAGGATTTTTTTGTTTTTGCGGCAGGTTTCTTTTTTGAAGTTTTTGTTTTAGTTGATTTTGATTTTTTTACAGTTGTAATACCGGTAGATTTTTTTATTTCCTGAGTTTCCGTTGTTTTGGTGCTTAATGAAACCTCTTGAGCAACGGCACTTTGGGTTGTCTTTACTGTTTCAGAAGATGAGATCATTTTTTGCTTAGGAGTACTTTCTTTACTTGCAGGATATAGCTCTACGGCGGCCTGGGTGCTTGAGAGTTTTTCGTATTTGTTTTCTTCTTCTTTATCTTTTAAGGCACCTTGTGTGTAAACGCACCGGGGGTTCCATAAAAGCCAGTCGCCAACACCGTTATCGTAACACGCTTGAATTTGCGCGCGAACCTGTTTTGGTCCATAGTGAGCACCAAGCGAAAAATCTTGCAGCCATGGCCTTAACTTTATTGAATTTTTACCCATGCCCTTTTTTGCGCCTTTAATGCTTATGTAAACGGTTTTATAAGGGTTTAGGTTTGGGTTTGCAATTCCATACTCGTCTTTTGCGTAGTGAGATGGGTAAACCATAGGGCACACAAAGTCAATATGTTCCGACATTTCCACCATTTTTTGACCGATGCCCATGCCGTTTGTGACGGTTGTGGTCAAACCAAAAACATCTATTGATGTATTTATTCCTTTCTTGCGCAATCTTTCATTTGCAAGTTTAAGAAAATCGACTAACGCCACAGAGGCGGTTAAGGAAGAATGTTTTTGGCTGTAACGGCACCCTTTGGTTTGCCCATCGGATGGGAAACGAATGTAATCAAACTGGACTTCTTCAAAACCAAGGTCTGCCGCATGCTCTGCAAGGCCTATGTTATATTCCCAAGCATCTTTGTTGTATGGGTCAAGCCATGTTAATCCTTTTCTGTCTTTCCAAAGTTCGCCGGTAGAGGTTTTTACGGCCATAGCTGGATTTTTTCTTGGTGCAATATCATCCTTAAAAACAACAATTCTTGCAACGGTGTAGATACCTTTTGATTTTAAGTGTTCCAGATATGTTTTTATATCAGGGATGGCGTTTAGCGTTGCTTTGTACGTGTCAGCCGGTTTGTAGCCCGGAACATAAATTTGACCTTCGTACTCTTTAATATCAATAACAGTGCAGTTTAGCTCGGTTTCATCAATTAATTTTTCAAATTTTGCGCGCAGTTTTTTTGAGCCTGCAACCCATGCAGTAAGGTGAATGCCACGCACATACTTCGGGGTTTGTGCAGGCGGAGTTTCTTTTTGGGTTTGCTCAGTTAAAGGGGGCACAGAATTTTCCTGCTGCGAAAATATCATCTTATATGCAAAAATAACCACAATTGCAGATAACAGCGGAATAATAAGAGGTTTAAGAAAGAGTTTTTTGTTCATTTGACAGTAAATTCTATAACAATTACATGTCATTGTCAAAGATAGGTAAACGCAGAGTTTGCTTATCAATTTCAAAAAAACGCTATGTTCGCGGTTCTGCATTTCATTGCTTTTACTCTATCAAATAGTTAAAATCACAGTTAATAAATAACTTAATGAAGGATATAAATTATGGCTTACAAAGGTTTAATTGAGCATTACAGGCGCTTCTTGCCGGTTACCGACAAAACACAAATAATAACTTTGCTTGAAGGCAATACTCCGCTTATCCCAGCCCAAAACCTTGGAAATAAAATTGGTTTTGCAGGAAAGATATTTTTTAAATACGAGGGGCTAAACCCAACTGGTTCATTTAAAGACCGCGGTATGACAATGGCAGTAACAAAAGCCGTTGAAGAGGGTGCTAAGGCAATTATTTGCGCATCTACAGGCAATACATCTGCCGCCGCCGCCGCCTATGCGGCGCGTGCCCAAATACGCTGCATCGTTCTTATTCCAGATGGAAATATTGCTCTTGGCAAGCTTTCTCAAGCGGTTATGCACGGCGCCATGGTTATAGCCATAGACGGAAACTTTGATGTTGCCCTTAAAATGGTAAGAGAGTTAAGTGAAAAATACCCTATAACACTTGTAAATTCGGTTAACCCTTATAGAATAGAAGGCCAAAAAACAGCAGCTTTTGAAGTTTACGACGCTCTTGGCAAAGCGCCCGACTTTCAGTTTATGCCGGTTGGCAATGCCGGCAATATAACCGCTTATTGGAAGGGTTATAAAGAGTACGCTTCAATTTTTCCAAATTACGGTATGCCGAAGATGATGGGTTTTCAAGCGGCCGGTTCTGCCCCAATTGTACTTGGCAGGCCTATTGAAGACCCACAAACAATAGCTACCGCGATAAAGATAGGCAACCCTGCTTCGTGGCAGAGTGCTATTGCCGCAAGAGATGAGTCGGGTGGTGTAATTGACAGCGTAACCGACGATGAAATTTTAGAAGCATATAAACTTGTTGCCGCATGCGAAGGTGTTTACTGTGAGCCAGCTTCGGCGGCATCAATTGCGGGGCTTATAAAGTACACAAAAAATAATTATTTTAAGAAAAACTGTAAAAACCCGCTCCATACAAAAATTGTTTGCGTGCTCACAGGCCATGGGCTAAAAGACCCCGATAGAGCAATTGCCTGCGCGCCAAAACCGTTGCGTATGAAAGCCGATATAAATGAGCTTGTAAAAGCCATTAAAATATAATTGCAATACCCCTATCTTGTAACAATAATTGGCTATACAACAATACAATTATGAATAATAAACGCGATAAATGTTCTCTTACAACTTAGTCAGTCCGAGGCTAGACCTCGCCAAAGGCGGGGAAAGGGTTCAGCGCAGTCCCCCGTTGGCGGAACAAGCGACGACGAAACGGGAAAACCTAAGGTTTTCCGTTGTTAGCGGTTTGGCGAAATCATATTAGCCAAACCAAGTATGAGCTAAGTGAAATACTAAGTCCGCCTACAGGCGGGACGCGATATTAGGAGGAGCTTAAATGGAAGATTTAAAAAAACAGCAGGAAATTGCCATTGAAATTGACGATGTAACTGCACAGGGTGCTTACATAAACCTGGCAATGATTGGCCATTCAGAAAATGAGTTTATCCTAGATTTTATATTTGCCCAGCCACAGAACAAAAAAGCAAAAGTAAGAAGCCGCATAATTACATCGCCTGCCCATGTCAAAATGCTTGTTGCCGCATTAAAAGACAACATAGATAAATACGAAGCCCGCTTTGGCGAAATAAAAGCCCAAAACCAACAGCCAGGCGAGAAAAAAATAGGTTTTTATAATTAACAAACCGGCAAAAATAAATTATGCGCATTGAACTTATCTGCGTAGGAACCGAACTCCTTTGCGAAAAACTAAACACTAATGTTGCTTTAATTGGTGAGTTGTTGTCGCGCAACGCACTCTTGCTTAGCCGTTGCGTTAGTGTCGGCGATGATATAGCAGAAATAAAAGAGGCGTTTATTGGTGCCGCCAATAGAAGCGATGTGGTGTTACTTACCGGCGGGCTTGGCCCCACATTTGATGACCTTACAAGAGATGCCATTGCGCAGGCGCTTGGTAAAAAACTTATTATTAGCCAAGAGGCACTTTTACAAATAAATGCGTTCTTTACAAACAGGGGCATAAAAGATATACCAAAAAATAATCAAACTCAGGCACAGTTAATTGAAGGCGCGCAAATTCTTACAAACCATCTTGGCACCGCGCCTGGCCAGTATTTGGAAGCAAAAATAGGCAGCGGCTCAAAAGAAAAAATAGTGAAAGTTGTGCTTTTGCCGGGACCGCCGCGCGAGTTGTTGCCAATGTTTGAAGAAGTACTAATATCAAAGCTGAGGCCAAAAACTAAACAAACAAAAAAATCATTTGTTTTGCGTATATTTGGTATGGGTGAGTCGGTTGTTGACGATAAAATAAGAGAAATAATAAATACACCTCAGAGTGTTCCTAATTACATTGCGGAATTTACAATTCTTGCTCATCAGATGATTGTAGATATAAAAGCAACTGTAATGGGTGAGAATGCGCAAATTGTAGAAAGCGAACTGCAAAGGTTAAAAAAACGCTTTGTTGAGGTTTTAGGCGAGAGTATTTTCGGTCAAGACACGCAAACACTTCAAAGCGTTGTTGGTGAACTGCTCGTAAAAAAAAATAAAACTATTGCGTTAGCCGAATCGTGCACCGGTGGGCTTGTTGCCTATAAAATCACAAGCGTACCGGGAAGTTCAGCATATTTTAAGCAGGGTTTTGTTGTTTACTCAGATGAGGCAAAACAAAAAACACTTAAAGTAAATACAGAAACGCTTCAAAGTTACGGAGCCGTATCGGAACAGGTAGCAATAGAGCTTGCCGAAGGCGCAAGAGAACTTTCTATGTGCGATTACGCTATTGGCATAACAGGCCTTGCAGGCCCTGACGGCGGCAGTAAAGAAAAGCCAGTTGGCCTTGTTTACATTGCATTATGCACGCCAAATAAAAAAGAAGTGTACAAATATAATTTTTTTGGTAACAGGTTAGACATTCGTGAGCGCGCCGCAAATGCCGCGTTAGATATTTTACGCCGGGATTTGCAAAGCAGCAAACCCTGATTACACAGATTAAGGGACAGGAGTTTTTCAGTGCCCCCTAAATAAATCATTTGGATAATTGAGGAAAAAGTGGAAAGAATTCTTGGTATAGATTTTGGCTCAAAGAGGGTAGGCATGGCGCTTTCAGATATGCTTGGCATAACCGCTCAGCCGTTATTTACACTCAAACGAAAAAACAAAGAAACCGATTTTGCGGCAATAGAAAAAATTATAACTGAAAAAAAAGTAACAAAGGTGGTGCTTGGCCTGCCGCTAAATATGGACGGCAGTGAGGGTGAGCTGTGCCGGCTTTCAAGAGCATACGGCAAACAAATAAATGAAAGGTTCTCTATCAGCGTTGAGTTTTTTGACGAACGCTTAAGTTCAATGCAGGTAGAAAGAATGTTAATAGACGAGGCAGATATCTCAAGGGCAAAAAGAACCGGCGCAAAAGATAAGCTTGCCGCCTGCATAATTTTACAGGCCTATATGGATGCGCATAAAATAAGTGGCTAATTGTAGGTTTATTTGGTATTTGGCAATTGTTCGCAGTGGGATCTAAACCCGAACTTTGCAATGGGTTTGTGTGGTTTTGGACCCCGAAGGGGAAGAACAGAGGCGAAAGAGATGGAGGCAGTTTTGACATAGGGGGGAACACCTAAGCGTTCCCCCACTGGGATAGCTGTAGAGGGGGGTGCCATAAAACTGTAGCGAATGGTAATTCCATTAGCAAAGGTTTTGCGGATAAAAATGTCCCATATCTTTTGACGAATTCCGAATCCATTGCAAAATTCGGGGTTAAAATGGCGATGCTTTTTATAATAGACGGCTATAATGTAATAAAATCGGACAACTCCGGTAAGTTTTTCGCCGGCACTCTTGAAATGCAAAGAGAGCGGCTGATAAAACTCCTGCTTGAAAATAATCCATGCGGTAAAAATAAAATAGCCATTGTTTTTGACGGCCCGAAAGATATGTCAAATTGGGCGTTTCCAGAGAGTGAATTTACAAATTGCGGCATAGAAATTTATTTTAGCAGAGATGGGCAAAGCGCCGATGACCGCATTGTTAAATTAGTTGGTGAAAGCAATAATCCATCAAACATAGTTGTTGTTACAAATGATAAAGGCATAAAAAAACGCTTGGCAGGAACAGGGTCCGCAGTGCAAAGCGCCGATGAATTTTTAAAAAAGCTTTTTCTTAAAACAGAAGTGAAGCCGGTAATACCGCAAGAGAATTTTGGCGCGCAAGAAACGCAAAAAATCAATGATGAGTTTTCAGATTTATGGCTAAAAAAACGCTAACAACTATAATTTTATTAATACTTGTTTTAAGCACCGCCTTGTGGCTAAAACTTCCAATGGGCAATGTAAGCGTGGTTGTGCGCTTAGGTGATAGCGCGCGCGAAGTGGCAATGCATTTGGAACGCTCAAAGGTTGTGCCATCTGGGAAAATGTATCTGCTATTTTTGCGAGCAATAGGTGCAGATGCAAAATTGCAAAGCGGCCTTTACACATTTACCCCGCGTTTTGAAAATTTTTTAACTATCACACAAAAGCTAACATCAAAAACCGGCGGTAAAAAAATAAAAGTAACTATACCTGAGGGTTTTAACGCATTGCAAATTGCAAAGCGCCTTGAAGAAAGTGGAGTGGTAAAACAAGCTGAGTTTTATGCCTATGTAAAAGAAAATAACCTTGAAGGTTACCTGTTTCCTCAAACCTATTATTTTTCACCAGGGCAAAGCATACAAAGCGTTGCCGACAACATGCGCGCGGAGTTTTATAAAAACTTTACGCCTGATATGCGTAATCATGCACAAGAAATTGGCTTAGGCGAACGCTCGGTAGTTATACTTGCATCCATAATAGAGCGCGAAGCGGTACAAGCGTACGAGAGGCCGCACATAGCCAGTGTTTTTCAAAATAGGTTGAAAAAAGGAATGCGCCTTGAATCGTGCGCAACGGTGCTTTACGCTCTTGGCAAGCACAAAGAAAAGCTTAGCATTGCGGATACAAAAATAAACTCGCCATATAACACCTACTTGCACACAGGTCTGCCGCCTGGCCCAATTTGCAGCCCTGGCATTAATTCTTTGCATGCCGCGCTCTATCCTGCACAAAGCCAGGATTTATTTTTTGTTTCAACTGGCTCCGGCACTCATGTGTTTTCTGGAAACTTTAGAGAGCATATAAAGCAGAAAATCAAGGCAAATAAAGAAAAATAAGTGGTATAATATAAAGGTGAAGTGAATACTAAGTCTCGCCACAGGCGGACTAAGTCTATCGATAGGCGGGACGCGATATAAATGTTCTTTTACAACTTAGGAAAGGGTTCAGCGAACGAAGTGAGCGACGACGAAACGGGAAAACCATAGGTTTTCCCTTGTAGAGCGGTTTGGCGAAATCATATTAGCCAAACCAAGTATGAACGAAGTGAATACTA